>NZ_DVDW01000037.1:0-6260 GCF_015296045.1 Thermosynechococcus sp. M3746_W2019_013
TCCTCAGTGCGTTTTTGGGCTTGGGCAAGTTCCTCTACCCGTTCTTCAGTACGTTTTTGCGCTTGACCCAGATCGGCAACGATTGACTTCAGTTCATTGAAGTCCTTCGCCCTTACGACGTCGTCATAGGCCTCACGAATCACTTCCACCAGTAGATGGGCCTGTTCCGGTGTAAAAGCAGTCCGTAACTTTTCTTCCAGCGTAGATGCCATTGCCTTTGGAATTTGTTGGTACTTTACATTCTAACGACAACCCAATTTGCCGGTTATTAGTGATTAAACTATAAACAATCAGGTGGCTTGAGGACGGTGTGATGGTGAAAGATGGGTTACGCTACTGGCCGCTGGGTATGGCTTTTCTTTTAGGAGTGGGTCTTGAACCCGTCAGAGCAGCGGAGATGTCTCTATCCCCAACTGGTCTAGCAGAAGAGGAGTTGATTGCTCTCATTGAAGCAGACCCCCTTGCCCAAGCTCGCCTGCCACAATCTGAAGGCTCTGCTATCGATCTATTGCCGCTGCCACCCCAGCCCGCCCCAGAAGTTGACCCCCCTCGAAAATCTCCCCCTTCCCTACCGACGACCATTGAGGTCAAGGTTGATTCGCTGCCTTCTCCTGTGGAACCCCCACCAACAACGACTGACAATTCTCCAGAGAATTCTCCAGAGGCCCCAACAACACCGCAACTAACAGCAGAGCAAGCAGTACAGGAGGCGCGTTTAGCACTTCTACGGGAGGGCGATCGCTACTGGCAATTAGGCGAGCTAACCACAGCCCAAACCTACTACCAAAAGGCCAAAGCTGACCTGAATGTCCCACCACCCCGTGTCACACCTCCCGCTGTACTGGAAATTAGTCAACTGCCCCCTGCGGCCCAAGTCTATTGGCGAGAAGTTCAGTCTGGCTCCCAACTTTACAGTGCCCAAGCAGTGCCGCTGCAGCTCTTGGTGGAACAATTTCCAGAGTTTATTCCCGCTCAAGTGCGGTTTGCCGAGTTTCTAGCTCAGCAGGGTTCCCTCAAAGAGGCCTATGCCCATCTAGAGAAGGCCGCTAGTCTCTACCCAGATCAGCCGGAGATTCAACGTAGTCTGATCACAATCTACGATCGCCAGCAGCAGTGGCTGGAAGCAGCTCTTGCCGCCCAGCGGTTTGCCCTCCTGAATCCTGATCATCCTGCTACACCAGAATTTGAGCAACTGGCCGCAGAGCGCATGCAACGATTCCGGCGCCGTCTTCAAGGGCAATTGCGCGAAGGCATGGTTATGGGTGCCCTCACCGGCCTAGTCGGTGTCGCCCTCACGGGCAATCCCCTGCTGTCTTTGAACTCGATTCAAATGATGACCTTGATGATGCAAGGGGAGTCTGCCCTAGGCCGCTCAGCGGCGCGGAATATTAGCCGCCAAGTCAAGCTCCTTGAGGATGCGGAAGTACAGACCTATGTCAATCAAGTTGGGCAGCGCCTTGCCAAAGTGGCCGGTCGCAATGAATTTGAGTATGAATTTTTTGTGATAAAAGACAATGATCTCAATGCCTTTGCCCTTCCCGGCGGCAAGATCTTTATCAACTCTGGTGCAATTCTCAAAGCGAATACCGAAGCGGAACTTGCAGGATTACTTGCCCACGAAATTGCCCATACAGTCCTCTCCCACGGTTTTCGCCTGATGACCCAAGGCACGGCCACTGCCAACTTGACGCGGCTATTACCCGCTGGTGGCTATGTGACAGGGATTCTCGTGACTAGCTATAGTCGTGAAATGGAGCGAGAGGCCGATATTTTGGGCACGCAGATTCTCGCAAGGGCAGGCTATGCCGCTGATGGCCTACTTAACCTAATGCACACCCTCAAAAAGGAATACCGCCATCAGGAGCCACCGCTACCGTGGTTTTCCACGCACCCTCCTACTAATGAGCGCATTCGCTATATCCGTGGTTTGATGCGCGATCGCGGGTACACCCCCTTTGCCTTTGAGGGGGTCGAACGGCATCAACAAATTCAAGCGCACTTGCGTACCCTGGTGGATTCCCCTAATCCCCCAAAATCCAAAGGGGAAACTGCCAAGACACTCCAATAGCTCTGAACGTTTTGAATATGTTTTGAATGTCTCGACACCGTTTTCAAGCCCTTGAGTACGAACCCGCGTTTCTTTCCCTAGGGGAAGAGTACTGGGACGAGGTACAGGCAGCAACATTTCCGCGGCATATTCTGCGTTTTCGCAATGATGCTCTCTTACCCTTGATGGGCTTAGATCCTGCTGAAGTCACGGATGTCGATTTTATTGCAGCCTTTGGCCAGTTTCAGGGGCGAGAACCCTTTTTGGCGATGCGTTACCACGGCTATCAGTTTGGGGAATATAACCCCCGTTTAGGAGATGGTCGCGGGTTTCTCTATGGCCAGTTTCGCGGTGGAGATGGTCAACTGTATGACCTTGGCACAAAGGGTTCTGGCACCACCCCCTATTCGCGAGGCGGAGATGGTCGCCTTACATTAAAAGGGGGTGTCCGTGAAGTTTTGGCCAGTGAACTGCTGCATCGCTTGGGGGTGCGTACCTTTCGCAGTCTCAGTTTAGTGGAAACGGGGGAATCCCTGTGGCGAGGGGATGAGCCATCGCCGACACGATCAAGTGTCTTGGTGCGCCTTGGGCGCTCCCATATTCGCTTTGGTACCTTTGAGCGGCTCCATTATCTGCGGCGACCAGACTTGATTCAACGGTTGCTCGACCACGTCATTCACTACTACTATCCCCATTTGCTAGAGATCCGAGACCCCAAGGAACGGGGTTGTGTCTTCTATCGTGAACTGGTGGCACGCACAGCGGATCTGGCGGCACAGTGGTTGGTGGCGGGATTTTGCCATGGTGTTTTGAACACCGATAATATGGCCATCACGGGTGAAAGTTTTGACTATGGTCCCTATGTTTTTTTGGAACGGTATGATTTAGGATTTACGGCGGCCTCCTTTGACTACTATGGCCGATATGCCTATGGCAATCAACCGGCAATTTGTGCTTGGAATCTGGAGAAACTGCAAGTCCCGCTGTCTTGGGTCATTCCCCTTGAGGAAATGGCAGCAGCGCTGAAAACCTTTGGGGATCGCTGTCAAACCACCTACTTGAAACTGATGCTCAAACGCCTCGGTTGGGCAGATCTTCCCCCAGAGCTTGGCCGTTCCCTCGTGGCGGCGACCCAAGCTTTCCTCAGTCGCAGCATCATCAGTTATCCTCAATTCTTTATCAGCTTGCGGCAGGAATTTTCCCCAGAGTGGGCTGCCGATGTGGGTCATTTCTTTTCGGGAAGCCTAACCCTGACACCCGCTGATCAGAAATTGCTAGAGGCTTGGAAAAGATGCTACTTTGAGCTATTGCAGCAGGCAACTCCACCACAACGGGCAGCGATTCCCCAGACCCTACGGGCAGCCAACCCCCTTGTCATCCTCACTCGCCCCTACATCGAACAGATTTGGCAAGCCATTGATCAGGAGGATGATTGGTCGCAATTTACGGCAACTCTTGAGCTAATGCAGGCATGAAGCGACTCCTTTGCCTCAGTAATGGTCACGGTGAGGACGCGATCGCCAGTGTCACTTTACAAGCCCTGAAACAGCGTTGCCCAGATATAAATGTAATGGCGTTGCCCTTGGTGGGCTTAGGGTCTGCCTATACTCGGCTCGGTATTCCGCTGTTGCACCCAGGAAAAGTCCTGCCCTCCGGTGGGTTTATCTACATGGATTTACGGCATTTATGGCGGGATCTCAAGGCTGGTTTGCTGGGACTTTTAGGATCGCAGATTCGCACCCTCCAAGCTTGGCAGCAGTTGGGAGGGCATCTTTTGGCGGTGGGGGATATTGTGCCATTATTGCTGGCCTATGGCAGTGGCGGCACCTACAGTTTTATTGGCACTGCCAAGTCTGACTATTACCTTTACGATGGGACGGGGCGCCCCTATGGCTGGGGAATGGGTTGGGCAGGCAGTGACTATCTTCCCTGGGAACGGTGGTTGTGGCGATCGCCCCGCTGTCGAGGCATTTTTATCCGCGATGAGCTAACCGCCAAAGGGCTGCGGCAATTGGGTTACACCGTTCACTACTGTGGCAATCCAATGATGGACTTAGTGATGCCCCCCCCTGGGCAATCCCCCTTTACCACTAGAACTATTGTGCTGCTGCCGGGGTCTCGTGCCCCCGAGGCCTACCGCAATTGGCAACACATTCTAGGGGTACTGACACCCCATCAGGATCAGCCCCTGACATGTCTTGCCGCTGTGAGTCCCAGCCTTGATTTACAGCTTCTTGAGCAGAGTCTGAAGGGTTGGCAACCGATAGCCAGTCCATTACCCAAGACCACCGCATGGCGGTTGGGTCAGCAACAACTAATCCTAAGTTCACACCACTTTCGTGAATTTTTACACTGGGCAGAAGGGGGTATTGCCCTTGCTGGAACCGCAACCGAGCAGTGTGTTGGCCTCGGCAAGCCAGTCGTTACATTTGCCGGTGAAGGTCCTCAGTTTACCCGTCGTTTTGCCCGCCGTCAAAAACGCCTACTGGGGGAGTCCATCTTTTTTCTAGATGATCCCCTAGAAGCCCTCCCTACCCTCTGGGGTATTTGGCGAGATTCTGAGTTACTAGCTCGAATTGCCGCTAACGGTGTCGAGCGTATGGGGCGTCCAGGAGCGAGCGATCGCATTGCTGCCCAACTTCTAGAAATACTCACCGATTAAGTCTTCAGTGACACTGCCATATTCCCCGAAGGGGATGGGTATTCTGGCGCCGCTCTACAAAAAAAGACCCCCATCGGTCAATGGGAGTCAAGAGGTGCTAAGTAAGAATCGGTGAGCTGCCCTAATCTAGGCTAGGCATCGAGAGCACGGGTTCAGACTCACGGTCAATCCCCTTCTCAAAGCCAGCCGCTGCCGCCCGGGCACGCCCTGCATGCCATAGGTGACCCACCAAGAAGAAGAAGGCCAGAACAAAGTGGGAGGTTGCTAGCCAAGAGCGGGGAGACACGAAGTTCACCGAGTTAATTTCGGTGGCCACACCACCCACAGAGTTGAGAGAACCCAAGGGAGCGTGGGTCATGTACTCAGCGGCACGACGTTCCTGCCAAGGCTGAATATCATTTTTGATCTTGTTCAGGTCAAGACCATTGGGACCACGCAGGGGCTCCAGCCAGGGACCACGGAAATCCCAAAAGCGCATTGTTTCACCACCGAAGATAATTTCACCAGTGGGAGAGCGCATCAGGTATTTGCCAAGACCCGTGGGACCTTGAGCCGAGCCAACATTGGCTCCCAGCTTTTGGTCGCGGATCAAGAAGGTCATTGCCTGCGCCTGAGAGGCCTCCGGACCCGTAGGGCCATAGAATTCACTGGGATAGACCGTGTTGTTGAACCAGACAAAGCAGGTGGCAATGAAGCCCATCATGGAGAGGGCACCTAAGCTATAGGAAAGATAGGCTTCTCCAGACCAGATGAAGGCACGGCGTGCCCAACCGAAGGGGGTCGTCAGGATGTGCCAAATACCACCGGCAATGCAGATCAGACCGATCCAAATGTGACCACCGACAACATCCTCAAGGTTATTGACGCTGACGATCCAGCCCTCACCCCCAAAGGGAGACTTCAGCAGATAGCCAAAGATGACCCTTGGGTCAAGGGTGGGGTTGGTAATGACGCGGACATCGCCGCCACCGGGTGCCCAGGTGTCATAGAGACCACCAAAGAACATGGCTTTAGCCACCAGCAGTAGGGCACCAATACCAAGGACGATCAGGTGGAAACCAAGGATCGTCGTCATTTTGTTTTTATCTTTCCAGTCGTAGCCAAAGAAAGAGGAGTATTCCTCAAGGGTTTCAGGGCCACGAATCGCATGGTAAACCCCACCAAAGCCGAGAACGGCAGAGGAAATCAGGTGTACCACTCCAACCACAAAGAAGGGGAAGGTGTCCACGACTTCCCCACCAGGGCCAACACCCCACCCAAGGGTGGCAATGTGGGGGATGAGAATGAGCCCTTGCTCATACATTGGCTTCTCGGGAATGAAGTGAGCCAACTCGAACAGGGTCATGGCACCGGCCCAGAAAACAATCAGGCCAGCGTGGGCGACGTGGGCACCCAAGAGTTTGCCGGAGAGATTAATTAGACGAGCATTACCGGCCCACCACGCGAAACCGGAGGATTCTTGGTCGCGATTGGTGGCAAAAATCGAATTACTAGAGAGCGTTACCACGGGGGAGTACCTCTTCTGGGAAGACAAAGTTTTCATGGGGTTGG
>NZ_DVDW01000057.1:0-6187 GCF_015296045.1 Thermosynechococcus sp. M3746_W2019_013
CCCCTGATTTAGAAACCAAGCCTCGCCCAGAAATTCTCGGTGTTGCTGCAGCGGGTAGCTCACTGCCCAAGGTCAATGCCGCTCCTGAAGAACCCATTTCTAGGCAACCGGATCTTCCTGCCCACCCCCAACCCATCCCACCCCCCAGTGAACGGATGCAATATCGGGCGATCGGGGTTGTGCGAGGTCGCTATGTACCCGCTTCGGAGCAGGAGTTCAACCGAGGGGTAATGATTACCGAGGATGGGGTGGAAATTGAAACCGTCCTCTTGGGGCAGGTGATGAACCTGATTAAAAAATATCTCGACTTGAATGAACCCCACCTCTGGGTAGTCTACCCTCGCACCCGTAATGCTGACAAAGACAAAGCAGCGGTGAAACTGCACCTGCAAATTGTGGGCGTATGGGAACCGGAGCGCCTGCAACAGGCCAATGCCACAGCAGTGGATCCCGGCGTCAATGACGGTTACTTTTCTGTACGGGGAGAAGTGATCTTCAACTCCCAAGAAAAGAACTTTGTCGTCGTTAAAATCCAGCAGTTGCCGCGCCGGCGGGGCGAAAAACCCAAAGCCTTCAAACTGAAACTCACAGGAACCGTGCCCATGAAGTCGCCGGGGTACTTTTGGGACTTTCAGGTGCAACGACAGGGAACAAGTTTAGTGGTCCAGGAGGCAACCACAGTGGGTATTCTGCCCCCGCGCAAAATCAAGAAGTCCAAGAAAGCCAAGGCCAAGGCACGGCTAGCCCGCCCCCAGCGCGCCGCTTCATCGCCCCCAGCGCCGCGTCCGACTTCCTTTCGCCCGGTTCGGCGATCGCCCAACCCACCATTGAACTAGCGCCAAGGCATGGCTTGTCAAGGTGTTGTAAATTTTTGTAAATTTGTTCCACTGTCCACAACAACTCAGACACGGTACTTGATCATTTAGCCTACCAACTGCGAGGAACACCATGACAATTCAACTAGGCGGACATCGCACCGCCCGCCGCGCCTACGGTATTGATGAAATTGCCCTTGTCCCCGGCAACCGCACCCTTGATCCTCAATTGGTGGATACCCGCTGGCGCATTGGTGCCATTGAACGGGAAATTCCGATTATTGCCAGTGCCATGGATGGGGTCGTGGATGTTACCATGGCCGTCAAACTCAGCCAAATGGGGGCACTGGGCGTCCTCAATCTTGAGGGGCTTCAAACCCGCTACGAAGATCCCGCACCGATTCTCGAACGCATTGCCAGCGTCAGTGTGGATGAATTTGTGCCCCTGATGCAGCAGTTGTATGCGCAGCCAATTCAACCCCAGCTCATTGAAAAACGCATTCAAGAAATCAAATCCCAAGGGGGGATTGCTGCTGTCAGTTTAACTCCAGCGGGGGCCAGTCGTTTTGGTGATGTTGTGGCAGCGGCAGGGGCGGATTTGCTCTTTGTGCAAGCAACCGTTGTCTCACCGGCTCACCTTGCGCCTGAGGGGACAGATCCCCTAGACTTGGCTGCCTTTTGTGAGCGGATGCCGATGCCCGTTATTTTGGGGAACTGTGTCACCTATGAGGTGGCTCTCAGTCTTATGCACTGTGGCGCGGCGGCAATTCTGGTGGGAATCGGTCCAGGGGCGGCCTGTACCTCCCGTGGCGTGCTTGGGGTGGGCGTGCCTCAAGTGACGGCGATCGCCGACTGTGCAGCAGCACGGGACGCCTATTTTGAACAGACGCAACGCTATGTGCCTGTGATTGCCGATGGCGGCCTTGTCACCGGTGGCGATGTCTGCAAATGTATTGCCTGCGGCGCAGATGCAGTGATGATGGGGTCGCCCTTTGCCCGTGCTAAAGAAGCCCCCGGTCGCGGTTATCACTGGGGTATGGCCACGCCTAGTCCTGTCCTGCCTCGGGGGACGCGCATTCATGTGGGCACCACAGGTACCCTTGAGCAGATTCTGCGGGGACCTGCCCAGTTGGACGATGGAACCCACAACTTCCTTGGGGCGTTGCAAACCAGTATGGGAACCCTTGGGGCCAAGGATCTGCGGGAAATGCAGCAGGTGGAGATCGTCATTGCTCCTTCCCTCCTCACGGAAGGTAAGGTCTATCAAAAAGCGCAAAAACTAGGGATGGGTCGCTAGGGGCAGATAGCTATACTCAATGCGGCCACCACCGCGAAACTGCCGCTGATAGGCAATGCTCACGGGATCCTCACTGGGGAAGAGGGTATCAATGCCAATGCCATTGCGGCCGTATTCCTTGCCAGAGCTATGAATATACTGCCCCTGCCCCAGATAGAGGCCCACATGGGTCGCCTTTTCACAGCTGCCGAAAAAGACCAGATCGCCCCGCTGAAGTTGGGGTAGGGTTTCCGCAATCGAGTTGCTCCCTAAAGGGGTGGCAAAGGCCTCCTGCTGATAAGCATCCCGCGGTAGCCAAATGCCTTGACTGGCAAAACTGGCCTGCATCAAGCCAGAACAGTCGTAGTGGGGGGCGACGGTTCCTCCCCAGAGATATTCATGGGGGACTTGCTGTGCCGCCAAGCAAAAGGCAATAACCTCTTCAAGGACAGCCTCGATGTCCGCGCGATCGCGGGCAATGGGTTGATAGGGCTGAGTCGCGGGTGTGAGATGGCAGTAATCCTCTGCATCCAACCAGCCCCAGTATTCATCCTCCGCCAGTTGTACGTGGGTCCGTTCAGACGCCAAAGCAGATACCCAGAGAAACCGTCCTGCTGCCCCTTGGGTTGCCAAGCGATCGCCCCTGGAGGCGTCGTAGAGGTTCACCGTTGCCGTGAGTTGATGCAGTTGGTAAACGTGGGCACCCTTGGTCGCAAAAATGGGCATTTGGATGGATTGGATAGCGATTGACGAAAGATTGACAAGAGGACGAAGTACGCTAGCGCAACAAGGGTTGGAGGAGCGCCAGACTGCCATCGGCAATGAACTGGACGGCGATCGCCAGAATGAAAAAGCCCAATAGTCGTGTCAAGGCTCCCCGACCGGTAATTCCCCAGGCTTGACTGAGGGGTTCTCCCAAGATCAAAAGGAAGTAAACCATCGCGCTCAACAACAAAATCCCCAACCACACCCCTAGATATTCTAGCCAGGTATGACAGCGCGTAGAGAGGCTAATGGTCATGGCGATCGCCCCCGGGCCGCTGAGGAGGGGAACAGCCATAGGGGTTAGGGAGATGTCCGCCTTATCTGCCGCTTCCGTTTGCTCCCGATGGGTCAACCGGTCCTGAGATGTCACCATCTGCCAAGCAGTATGGCTAACAATCAAGCCACCAGCAATACGTACCACCGGCAGAGAGATGCCAAAGAAGGCAAGCAGCCCTTTTCCCATGAGAAAGAAGACCGTCAGCACCGCGGCCACGTTGAGGGCCACCTGTTTTGCTTGCTGGCAACGGCGTTGGTGAGATTGCTTGGCAGTTAGGGCATAGAAAATGGGAATAGCCCCAATGGGATCAACAATGGGAAAGAGGGCTGCAATCGCTCCCACCAGATAAGACAGCAGCGGCTCCATGGAGATGCATTAGCTGAGCACTGTTCCTCTAGCAACCGACAGGGGCCCCTAGTAGTGACTGAAACAATTGTAGGCCCTCCAGGGTATGTTCACTGGGGGAGCTGATCAAGGCAGGGTCAGCGGCACGTTCAGGGTGGGGCATCATTCCCAAGACATTGCCGGCAGCATTGCAAATACCTGCGATATTGTTGAGCGAACCATTGGGATTACTTTCAGGGGTAACATTCCCTTGGGCATCAGCGTAGCGAAAGAGGACTTGGCGGTTGGCTTCCAGTTCGGCGAGGGTGGCAGGATCGGCATAGTAGCAGCCTTCACCATGGGCAATGGGCAAGCGAATCACGGTCTTATCGCCATAGGCCTGTAGCCATGGCCGCTCTTTGGCTTCTAAGCGCAAATGGACGCGATCGCAAATAAAGTGCAAGTCCCGATTGCGCACGAGGGCACCCGGCAGCAGTTTTGCCTCCGTCAGAATTTGAAAGCCATTACAAATGCCGAGCACCCATTTGCCAGCGGCGGCATGGTCTTTGACGGCGGCCATGATGGGTGAGAAGCGGGCGATCGCCCCACAGCGCAAATAATCGCCAAAACTAAAGCCCCCCGGCAGCACAATCAAATCGTAACCCCGCAGATCGGTCTCCTCGTGCCATAGCAGTTGCGTGGGCCACTGGAGAATTTCACTGGTGACGTAGGCCACATCGCGATCGCAATTAGATCCGGGAAAAACGACAATCCCTACGTTTAGGCCATGACTCACAGCAATCCATCCATCACATCAGTAATTGGCTTTAACTTGGCGGGGGCATGGAGCAGCTCAATATCCCGTAGCCAGACCACACCGCGTCCCATGAATTCCACCCCAATTTTAATCAAGCCGGGGGTCTGGAGTTCTGGTTTGAGGTGAAAAGGCACTTCGCACAGATGCCAGTCGCGATCGCCCACGAGGGAAACCGTGCGCGAAAATGTCCAACCCAAGGGTTGACTGCGGCTGAGGAACAGTTGTGCCCCCTCGGGCAAGCTCCCGGTTTTGACTAAAGCACGGCACAGGAGCAGTTGATCTCCCCCTTGGGCAGAGGGCACTTCCAGCCACAGATGGGCTTCCGGGAGTTCAAAGAGGGGAATTCTCTGCGGCCAGTGGGACGCCAGACACCAAGCAGCACCTTCGACTCTAATGCCAGGGCCAGCGATCGGTTGATCCACACCCGCCCGAAAGAAGGCAATGCGCTGGAAGGGAGCTGTGGCTTCCGGCACTTGCAGCAAAGGGGCAAGGGTGTGGGCCAAGGACTGCAATCCCGATTCAATGCCGGCCTTGATGCCCGCCTCGATACTGGCTAATAGATCATCCCACCAGTTGAACATCGTGCCTACTCTGCGGCAGTCGCCAGCTCCTGCAATTCAATGCGAAAGGTTTCAATCACGGGATTGGCTAACAGTTGATCGGCAATGTGGGTGAGTTGTACCTCAGCAGTGGCGCGATCGCGGGCCTCTAGGGTGAGTTCTACTAGTTTGCCAATGCGCACCGATTGCACATTTGTATAGCCCAGATGATGAATCCCCGCCTGTACGGCAACTCCTGCGGGATCTAACACTGATGGTCGCAGCGTAACAAAAACCTGTGCCCGAAATTGTGCCATGGACTATACCTCGCGGGGAGACTGCTCGATTAGGGACTTTACACCCTCAATCGTTGCTGGGATACTGCTCGGATCTATAAATAGTACTTTACTGCTATCACTGTGGCCAATGGTGCGTCCCATATCCAAATAGCTCTGAGCAAGGAGAAACTGGAGCGCTTCCTTCGTCTTGGGATCTTCGTGCAGTGCTGCCGCAATAATCTTCATCGCTTCTGCAGTTCCTTGGGCACGCAAAATCTGATCTTGACGCTCGGCTTCGGCACGCAACACAACCACTTTTTGCTCTGCTTCCGCTGCCAGAATAGCGGCTTTTTGTTCTGCCTCGGCGGCTAACACTTGAGCTTCTGCTTTACCGCGAGCAGAGTTGATGGCCGCTTCCCGTTCCCCTTCGGAGGTGAGAATAGCAGCGCGTTTTTTGCGCTCCGCAGACATTTGCAGTTCCATCGAGTCTTGGACCGCCTTCGAGGGGGCAATATCCCGCAGTTCCACACGGGTCACCTTCACGCCCCACGGATCTGTGGCAATATCGAGATCCCGTAGGAGATTCTCATTCACCTGAGTACGAGCGGTAAAGGTTTCATCGAGTTCTAGCCTCCCCATTTCTGCTCGAATCTGCGTTTGCACCAAATTCACCATCGCCATTTTCAGGTTTTCCACCCTATAATAGGCGCGCTCCATATTAATAATCCGCCAGTAAACGACGGCATCCACGGTAATCGTTACATTGTCACGGGTGATACACTGCTGCGGCGGAATATCTAAGACCTTTTCCCGAATCGTTTCCTCAAAGGCTACCCGCTCAAGGAGGGGAACTATAAGATTCAACCCCGGTTCCAAGCGACGGTGATAGCTGCCCAACCGCTCGACCAGCGCCATATTGCCCTGTTTGATAATCCGCACAGAGCTAGGAATACCCCAGGTCCCAAGCCCAAATATAAACAGCAAAGCAAAGAGCTCATTCATGGTTTTGGTTCCCAAACCGATTCACTACTACTCTAGTGGCTCGCCCTTTGAGCGTCATGCCCAGCAGCAGAGAATTCATAATCTGTTACCTATT
>NZ_DVDW01000067.1:0-34081 GCF_015296045.1 Thermosynechococcus sp. M3746_W2019_013
CCCATAACTCTATCAGGGGGCATTGTGAAAGCAGCATTATTAAAATTTGTTACGAACCGGAACTTCCCGCAGGTTCACCCCTGGGCTGTGGGTACCCTAGGGGAGTAAAGAATATGGTCCCTTAAAAAGCAACAGCAACTTTCTGAAGCATATTCTATGGCTTGCATAAATCTATAAGGTGCATAAAAAGCTGACCCTGTAGTATGCTTACGTTTTTTGAGTAATGGATTCTACTGGCACAAATGGTCATGAGAATTGGAGAACTCTTACTGAAGGCAGGATTAATTACAAGCGGTCAGCTCCAAGTTGCCCTAATGGAGCAAGGGATGTATGCCAACCTGCGTCTTGGTGAAATTCTTGCCCTTCATGGTTGGTTATCCCAAGAAACAATTGACTTTTTTGTAGAAGAGTGGCCAAAACTGGCTCAAGATAAAGAAAAGCGTCCTATTGGTTTTTACCTGAAAAAGGCAGGTTTATTAACGGAAGAGCAGATTAATCAAATTCTCAAGGAGCAGTGGCAAGCCAGCTATCGCTTTGGGGCATTGGCCGTCCTCAATGGCTGGGTGAAGCAGGAAACAGTAAACTTCTTTCTAGAACATATCAACCCAAATGCCCTCAAAGAAAGTGTCCGCATCGAGAAGGCCACATCATCAGTTGTCAACCGACTAACCCCGCAAAGTCGCAAGCATGCAACCAAACATTCAAAACAATCCTCCGAATCCCTGAAGAAGCATGTAATCGATCCAGAAGACTTGTCGGACATTGACCTTGACCTAGATATTGAATGGCTAGGCCGGCCAGAAAACAACTGTTACGTCAACCGCTGAAATAAAAAACTCGCACTAGAGGTAACTCCAATGCGAGGGTAATCACGAATCAGTCTTGAGAGAGGACAATGACGTCTGTGCCCTAACTCATTGTGGCAGGACTGCGATCATAGCTTGTCCAAACCTGGGGCTTAATTTTGCCCTGAATTTGGTTCCAATAGTGACCCGCGGCCGTAGGTAACCCCATTTGGGCAATCATCCGCGTCAGGAGGGATTGTTCGCGGTTTTTGATCACTTGGTGGTGATGGGTGAGAATGGCCCGCGACAGTTGATTGAGATCAAGCGCTGACATATTCACTCCACCGGCTGGGTTGGCAGTAGGGGTTGCCGTCGTATTCACAGCTTCCCCTTGACCCGTACGGTAGGCCACGCCGCGATAGATTAAATCCCGCACCGGTTGAGCCGGCGGCTTCACTGCGTGGGTGCAATGGTAATTCCAACCCCGATATTTTGCCACGACATCAGTTGCTTCGGTTTGTACTGCCGGAGGAACGTAATCGTATTGAACGCCGCGATAGGTAAGGGTAGTTTTCATAAGCATCGCCCCAAATTATTTACTAGGTGGTTTTCGTCAACTGAGGCGCGTTCCTTCGGGACAACTGCCCTACTTCCGTCTTCGCTGCTCACCTAATTTTCAGGTGCTTTCCAGCAAAGATGAACGATTTATTTCTGTATCTAATTTAACAGTTCTGGCATTATGAAGGCAAGTATTTACAAAAATTTACACTAAAAAACAACCTCTCTGTTCAAGGACGTCTGGATTGAGGGGGGATTGCCCTCAACTCTCAGCGGTATTCATCAGAATGACGTGGCGATCGCGATCGTAGGTGAGCCAACGTTCTTGCCGCAGCTTGCCCAGAAGGCGGGTCATGGTCACGCGACTCGTGCCGATGGCTGTTGCCAGTTGCTGATGGGTGAGGCGGACACTGTAGCGTGTACCCAGGGGATGAGGTTCACCAATTTCTTGCTTCAACAGCAGCAGTAAATGGCGTAATCGCTCCTCAACGCGGCGATGACTAGTAATTCCTAAGAGACCTTCCGCTTGCCGTAGGCGACGAGCTAAACCACGCACAAGGCTTTGGGTCAAGTTGGGCGAGGATTCCACCTCCACCAGCGTAAAGAGCATCAGCTCTGTCTTGGAAAGGGCCTTGGCTTGGTAGGCCATTAAACTGGTCAAGGGTAAACCAAAAGCAGTACCTGGTGTAGCCAGTCCCACCACCACTTCTTCCCCATCGGGATGTAGAAGATTCAAAAGGACGACACCCCGGCTCACTAGCCAAATGCGTTCTGGTTCCATCCAGATGGTGTCCCCGATACTAAACGTGTGCACTCGCAAGGAGGAGCGCCAGCGTCCATCCACAGGAGGAGTAACTGCAGCGGTGGAGACGTTTCCCATGGCGGTAGAACCTCAAGCAAAGGAACCAGCCCTTAGGTGTGTGCCTGAGAGCTGGGTTGTTCTGCCAACATTTCCAGTGAACATTCCCAGTGTTTGTGTTCTGGGTAACGTTAGCTAAAACTTTTTACTAAGCTAAGGGGCAAACGTAAAGATGAGATAATCCTTGGCTCAAGATTGGGTTAAAGTTTTGTTGTCAGGGCAGAAATCGCTTCTAACAGGCCCCGTGCTTTGTTGAGGGTTTCTTCGTATTCCCGCTGCGGATCGGAGTCGGCAACAATACCAGCACCCGCTTGCACATGAATCAGATGTTGATGGTCCGTCAGGGGTTGCACCACCATTGTGCGAATGGCGATCGCTGTATTGAGTTGACCTTCAAAGTCATAGTAACCATAGGCACCGGAGTAGGGGCCACGGCGGCAACCCTCCAATTCATAGATAATTTCCATAGCACGAATTTTGGGGGCACCACTGACTGTACCAGCGGGGAAACAGGCTTGGAGTAAGTCCCATGCCGTTCTATCAGGCAATAGTTCACCCACCACATTACTGACAATGTGCATAACATGGGAATAGCGCTCAATCACCATAAACGCTTCAACGCTGACACTCCCCTGACGACACACGCGCCCCAAATCATTGCGCCCCAAATCAACCAGCATGACGTGTTCGGCCACTTCTTTGGTATCGGCAAGGAGTTCTGCGGCAAGCTGCTGATCTTCGGTGTAGGTGTGCCCCCGCTGGCGAGTGCCAGCAATAGGACGCACAGTAGCAAGGAGAGACCCAGTGTTTTCAGGATGGTGCTCGGCTTTAACCATCACTTCTGGACTAGAGCCAATGATCTGCCATGTGCCAAATTGAAAGTAGGCCATGTAGGGGGAAGGGTTAATCAGGCGCAAGGAGCGATAGAGGGCAAAGGGATCGCCGCTGTAGGTGGCACTGAGGCGTTGGGAGAGAACGACTTGGAAAATATCCCCCGCACGAATGTAGTCCTTAGCGCGCTTCACATTGGTACGGAAGGTTTCCGGGGTAATGTTACTAGTGTAACTGGGGGTCTGGCGACTGGGTTGCCAATGGAGTTGAGTGGCCTCAGGGGGAATACGGGTTTGCAGTTTGCGCAAAAGCTGCTCTAGGCGATCGCTTGCGTGAGTATAGGCCGTTTTCAAGTCCGTCTCACGGGTATCGGCATAGACCACTGCCCAGATTTTTCGCTTCACCTGATCAAAAATCAGGATTTGATCCACCTGCATCCACACCCCATCAGGCAAATCCCTTTCTGTGGCAGGATGAATGGGAACCCGTGGCTCAATCCACTGAATCAGTTCATAGCCCCAAAAACCAAAAAGACCACCAATGCCCCCGGGCAGTTGCGGTAGCTTCACAGGCTGATAGGGTGCAAGGCAATTGGCCAAAATGGTGAAAGGATTGCCCGTAAACCTGGTGAGTGACCCATCGCGATGGGTTTGGGTGGTTTGGTTGCCGCGGGTTTCCAGTACCCACAGTGGATCACAACTAAGGAGACTGTAGCGGGCCAGTTGTTCGCCTCCCTCGACGGACTCCAGCAAAAAGTTGTAGGGGCGATCGCGACAGACCCGATACCAAGCCGACACAGGTGTATCCATATCCGCCACCCACTCCTGATAGATGGGGATGAAGTTACCCTGCTCGGCAAGTTGACAAAAAGTCTGAAAATCGGGGTACATGGTCGCGTGTGTGAAAACTTTCTTATTTTCTCCCTAAAGGGAAGCAACAGCAATCTCGACGCCAAGGGTCAGGTGCTTCTGGGGTGGCACGTGCAGTAGATCCACCCCCGTATTCAATGCATTGCGGGGGGCGGTCCAAGGTTCTAGACAGTAGTAGGGTTTGCCCTGAACCGTCCAAAAGACGAGGGTTGTGAACACTCTATCGTAGCGGAGCGTCAGGCAGTAGTGTTGTTGCAGGTCACAGACGCGAGCTACTTGACCCGTGAGCGGGCGACAGGCCAAATCGAGTTCTGCTGCACTCCAGTCAAACATGCCGCTAAAGGTGAGGGGTTGCTGGTTTTTTTGATCCACCATGGCATGGATCGGCAAGTCAAACTGCAATTGGTGCTTGTCAGCAACAGCAAAGTAGGGATGCAAACCAAAGCTAAAGGGCAAGGGGGTGTCACCGGGGTTAGCCACCTCAAGGGCGATCGCCAAGGCATTAGCAGCAAGGGTATAGGTTAAGGTCAGATGAAAGGGAAAGGGATAGACTTGGCGCGTGGCTGGAGTATCTTGCAATCGCAGTTTCAAGACATGTTCCTGCTGATCCAGCACCTGCCATGGCAAGTCCCGGGCAAAGCCGTGCTGTTTGAGGTGATAGGCTTGGCCACTGTAGTGAAATGTATCCTCGGGCAAATTGCCACAAATCGGAAAAAGGAGGGGAATACCACCGCGCACGCTTAACTGAGGGTTGGCAAAGCGCTCCCGATCTAAGTACAGCAGCTCATGACCCTGCCACTGCCAGCGACTAATGAGGCCACCGCGCTCTGGGATCACCTCAACGCGAGTACGTTCGGCATGAAGAGTATAGGGCATTACCATAGCTGGACAGTAGACCTGCTTCTTAGGATACACCCACGACTGCGCTAGAATAGCGGCAATGCCCTTGGAGGGAAGCCAATGTCCCTAAGATTTACCCTAAACTCCACCCTACGTTTTTGGTTCAGTGTGTTGCTGGTAACTTGGTTACTGGGGCTACTGGGGCTAGGCTGGCTAGTGCAATCCTTTCTGGTGCTGTTTTTATTCTTAATGGTAACTCCTGTGCTCCTTTTTGCGGGCTTGCAACTTTGGTTGCGCTGGAAGTTGGTGACGGCGGCTTGTCCAGTGTGTGGCTTTGAATTTAGCAGTTTGAATAATACCCAAACCCAATGCCCTGCCTGTGGCGAAATGCTGATGGTGCGCGATCGCCAGTTCCACCGATTGGCTCCCCCTGGCACCATTGACGTGGAGGCAGTGGAAGTGGTCAACCCTGTGATTGAGGACTAGCCACAGTGGTATGATTGGCCCAAGATTGTCTGTCGCTGGCAGCATGCCCGATGCGACAGTCCCTTGCTAAAACTAAAATGATAAGATTTGCCATGGGTTACGGGGTACTCTATGCGACAACTTAACTTCTTGATGATATTTGTCATTGGTTTGGGCTTAGTTCTCTTTAGTATCCAAAATACCGATCCAGTTAGTATTAAGTTTTTTGAAGGAAAGGTCATTCAAGCGCCACTGTGCGTTGAACTGATTGTCGCTATGGGGGTGGGTGCCCTCTTTGCCTGGGTCTTTAACGTTTGGGTACAGCTACAGCGCACCTTTACGATTCGGGTGGAAATGGAAGCCCGCGATGAACAAATTGCCCACCTTGAGCAGGATGTGGAGCGCTATAAAGCTGCCCTTGAGGAGCAACAACGCCTTTTGCCCAGTGTCAGCAGTGCCTCGACGGAAAAGTAGCCTAGAGCCTTGAAAATTCGTTAGGCTAAAAAGTGATTAACCTTTGTTGCCTTTGTTATTTTCTGTTAACTTGGCGTGTCCTATGGCTGTATCTCTGGCTGTTGAAAAGAAAAAGTTAAAAAATCCGCCCCTACAGCTGCACTATTTGGGCGATCGCGTGCTGCGTCAACCCGCCAAACGGGTCAGCAAAGTAGATGACAGTATCCGCGATATTGTGCGGAAAATGCTCCAAACCATGTACAGTGCCGATGGCATTGGCTTGGCGGCACCGCAGGTGGGCATCAATAAGCAAATTCTCGTCATCGATATTCATCCCGATGACCCTAAAGCGGAGCCGTTGGTGATGATTAACCCGGTCATTAGGGACTTCAGTGAAGAACTGGAGGTTTGCCAAGAGGGCTGCCTAAGTATTCCTGGGGTGTACCTAGAGGTGCGTCGTCCGGCTATGGTGGCGGTGTCCTACAAAGATGAGTGGGGTCGTCCCCAAGAAATCATGGCGGCTGGGTTGCTTGCCCGTGCGATCCAGCATGAAATTGATCATCTAACGGGGGTAATGTTTGTCGATCGCGTGGAAAACCAAGCGTTGCTGCGTCATGCACTCACGGAGCATGGGTTTACCGCCAGTGCTGTGCGTCCCATTGCTGCTTAACCCTGAGGAGCATTGTCTGTGGCCAAGAGTTATCTATACTTATTGGGGGCCTGTGTGGCAGCGATCGCCACGGTGGGTTGCATTTTTGAACTGAGCTCTGGGGAAGCCCAGTTGGGAACTGTGCCCACCACTGTGATTTTGCTCCTCAGTGCGCCCCTCGGTTTCGTGGCCTTTGTAACAGCGGTGCGCCTTGCCCGTGCCAGCGATCGCCCCTGATGGATTGGAATCTGCTATGACACTCACCTACCCTGAGGACCTGCAATACCTCGACAGCCACGAGTACCTGCGCCTTGAGGGCGACACGGCTACCATCGGCGTTAGTGCCTTTGCTGTGGATCAACTGGGGGATATTGTCTTTGTCGAGTTGCCTGCCGTTGGCGATACCCTAGAACCCGGCGAGCGCTTTGGCACGATTGAATCGGTCAAGGCCGTTGAGGATCTCTATGCGCCCCTTGGGGGAACCGTCATCGCCGTCAATCAAGCCGTCATTGACAACCCCGAGCAAATTGCTGCAGATCCCTATGGTGAGGGGTGGTTGGTGAAGGTGCAAGTCAGTACCCCCCCTACCGGACTCCTCTCAGCGGCGGATTATCGTGCCCTAGTGGAAGGAGCTTAGGTGGTAACCAACGCCTTGCAAGTCCTTGTAGATGGACTGGCCACAGGGAGTGTTTATGCCATCTTTGCCCTCGGCTATACCCTTGTCTTCTCGATTTTGGGCATTATCAACTTTGCTCACGGCGCTGTTTTTGCCATTGGTGCTTATCTCACCTATGCTCTCTTGGGAGGACGCTTTGGCTTTAATGGCCTGTTGGCCAATGGGCAGCTTCCCATTGCCTTACCCTTTGCCCCGGCCTTAGCTTTGAGTGCCCTTGGCTGTGGGCTGTTGGGGGTTGGCATTGATTGGGTTGTCTTTCGACCGTTGCGGCAGCAGCGCACCGATACCCTCTTGACGGTGGTGGCCAGTCTTGGAGCTGCCGTTTTCCTCACCAACCTGATCCAGTATTTAGTGGGTGCCGAAGTCTATACCTACCCCGATCAACTCTGGGGTGGATTGCCCCTTACCCTGCGATGGGGGGACATTACCCTGCGCACTAGCCAATTTATTATCTTTGCCGTGGCTGTGGTTTTGATGATTGCCCTGACCTATTGGGTGAAAGGGACGCGCATGGGGAAAGGATTGCAAGCCGTGGCTGAAAATCCGACTGCCGCCACATTGCTGGGCATTGATGGTGATCGCATTATTCAAGTGACATTTTTTGTTAGCAGTGCTTTGGCTGCTGTTGCTGGCACCCTCATTGCCTTGAGTGTTGGGATTACAGGGCCACAGTTTGGGGTGATCTTTGGTCTCAAGGGGTTAGCGGTGATTGTTGTGGGGGGCCTCGGGAGCTTACCGGGAACAATGTTGGCCGGTTTTTTGCTGGGATTGGTGGAGGCAATCGTGCCTGCGGCCGCTTCGGGGTTTCGGGATGCTGCTGCCTTTGCAATCCTCTTTCTGGTGCTGCTTGTGCGCCCCCAAGGGCTATTGGGTCAGCCCCCAGTTGAAAAAGTCTAAGGCGCTTCAATCACTAATTCACTGCTGTAGCTAGAACCGTGCCCCTGGCGGCCACTAATTCCACCTTCAAGCTGACGCTAAATTGGCTTTCAAAGGGTTCTTTTTTGTAGTTGACACTCCAAATTTCCAACTCACAGCGATCGCTAGGATCTGCCGGATGGATCTGCAGGCAAAACTGTCGCTGCGGAGCGCGCCACTCACAGGTAATGTGATCCACGGCCCCAATTTGTCGCCGATCCAAGGCCGAAGCCAGCCGTAGAATGGCACTGAGTTGCTCGACCATTTGCCGTTCTCGCCGTCCCATCAATTGACGGAAGTTTTCATGCTTTTTCTTGGGGGGGCTTTTGCGGTGATAGCGACAGAGGTTGGCAATGATTTCAATTTCCGTATCAGTGTAGCCGAGTAAGCCGCCGTGGCGCACAAGGTAGTAGGAATGTTTATGGTGGGCGGAATGGCTGACGTAGTGGCCGGCATTGTGGAGAATGGCCGCTGCCCAGAGGAGTTCCCGTTCTGCTTCTGTCCAGTTGTGGAGAATCCCTTGGGTGCGATCAAACAGGGTTAGGGCAAAATTGGCCACCCGTTCACTGCTGGCCAGATTGACGTGGAATTTTTGCGCCAAACTGTAGGTACTGCGCTGGCGGACGGAGCTTTGATAGCGCAGGCGGTCTTCAATCAGTCCGTGGGTCAGCATCCAATCCACAATGATGCCTTCCCGCAGGGCGCGATCGCAGGTGATCAGGCTGCTTTGGCCAAGCATCTCCATGGCCTCAGCGAGAATTACTGCCCCCGCAACAATAATTTCCGCTCGCCGCTCCGACATCCCCAAGAGTTGACAGCGTTGGTTAAAGTTGAGCCGCCGCAATTTGGCCAGCAGAGCTTTCAAGTCCTCAAGGGTGAGTTCATAGCCCCGTAGAGAGGGGGGGCAAGTACCAAGGCGATCGCAGGTGTGAATCATCATCAGGCTTTCAATGGTGCCTGAGGTACCCACCAATTGCGGTTTTTCATGGGGGCCGAGCTGCTGCCGCAGGTCCTCCACAGCGCGATCCAACATTCCCCGCACATAGGCACGCAGGGCAATGTAGTCTTGATCGCTAATGGGATCACTTTTGACAAATAAATCCGTCAGGCGCACAGCCCCCACCTTGGTACTACTGAGGCAACGAGGTTCATGGCCATCGCCAAGAATTAACTCCGTGGAGCCACCCCCAATGTCTATGATGATGTGGGGCTTGCCGTTGAATTCTAGCCCCGAGAGTACCCCCAAGTAGATGCGCCGCGCTTCCTCTTCGCCGGAAATGAGATCAATGGTCAGGCCGGTCTCTTTTTTGACCCGCTCTAAAAACTCGCGACCATTGGGGGCTTCGCGCACGGCACTCGTGGCCACGCCAATCATTTCTTCCGCCTTGAGGCCCGTGGCCAATTCGCGACAGCGCCGCAGGGTGGCGATCGCCCGCTGCATGGCCTCTTCCGTCAGTTGCCCGGTAATTTGGCAGCGTTCCCCCAGCCGCACCATATCCTTTTCCGTCGCAATGATTTTGAAGCTGGGTAAGCTGGGCTGAATTTGCACCACCACCATGTGAATTGAGTTTGTCCCGACATCAATTGCCGCCAGAATGCGATCGCTGAGGTTCACCGGTCGCCACAGGTGGAGATGTTGTTCAGCCGTCATTGGAGTTGTCATCAAGGGGACAAACATCCCCTATGGTACCCCAACTCCAAACCTTTTCAGGGGGATGAAACAGACTCAAAACATGAAAGCCAAGACGGTCTCTCCTATTTCACAAAAGGGCTGTATTTCCTGTTAAATGATCCTTGATTTTGGCGGCAATCCGTGAGCCTAAATAGTCGGGAATAACGCTGCCATTGGGACCCAGCAGATAGAGCAACAGCCGCACCCGCCCCTGCCAAAGCATAAAATTGATATTGACCACCAGCAATTCCTCTTGCCAAAGGGCGTGCATTACCTTATAGAGCAGTGCCGGATGATTTACAGACTCCACCAAGAGTGCCGGCAGATGAAAGACCTGATCTTGATAGAAACTGGTGGTAACTTGCGGCAGGCCTTCGTTGAGGTTAAACTCCATGGCCAGCATTTCCTCAACCGCAAACTCACCACTGAGGGTCTGTTGGAGGGCACGGCGGACGCTTTCACTGCGCTTTTTGGTCAGGGGTTTGCCCTGCTCTGAGAGCACAAGTTTGACAAAGACCAGCAGCGGTGGTCGCACATGGCCATAGAGCGAGACATTGTGAATCGTCAGCTTGTAGGCGGCCATCACCCCAAAGAGATCACTCAGGAGATAAGAGTGATTGCGGTGGGCAAAGTGGAGAATGGAGCGATCGCCCTCGGGGACGATTTGAATCACCGCCTGATTTGTCCGATGAATTTGAAAGCCCAACTTCAGGTTTTGCAGTTGGACGTCCCGACCAACAAATTGCTCATAAAAGTCCGGAAAAGAGCGGTTGAATCGCTTCAGGACATCAAGGTTACGCAGTTGAAAATCGGAAACCATGGGTGAGAGTCGCTATACTATAGCCTAGGCCGGGTTACACTAGGTCGTTTCTCCATCTCCAGCATACTTGCATGAGCTTCTGGAAATCGCTGTTCAATTCACAACCGACTGCCAGCACTACCACGACGTCCCCTAGTTTAGGTTCTCCGGTAGAGCGGGACAATGGCAGCGAAAGCAAAATTATTTTTAGCAAAGAAAAAGATATTGATGTCTATGAACTAGAAGAACTTTGTGATGCTGTCGGCTGGTCGCGCCGTCCGATTCGTAAGGTGAAAAAAGCAATTCAGCACAGCTTTTTGGTGATCTCAATGTGGGAGCAGCGGGGTGCCTATCGTCGTCTGATTGGCTTTTCCCGTGCCACCTCTGACCATGCCTTCAATGCCACGATTTGGGATGTAGTGGTGCATCCAGAATTTCAGGGGCGCGGTCTGGGCAAGGAGCTGATGCGGCAGATTATCAAAGAACTGCGCAGCGAGGACATCAGCAACATTACCCTCTTTGCCGATCCCCATGTGGTGGACTTTTACCGTCAGTTGGGTTTTCGCCCCGATCCCGAGGGGATTAAGGGAATGTTTTGGTACCCCAATTCCCGCTAGGCTCGATAATCAATAACATAGCTGAATGATCCTTTGCCATGAGCCAAACCCCCCTCGTCACTGAGGCTGAGATTGCTGCAGAAGGTCTCAAGCCCCAGGAATATGCTGAAATTGTCCGTCGCCTAGGCCGTCATCCCAACCGCACGGAATTGGGAATGTTCGGCGTGATGTGGTCGGAGCATTGCTGCTACAAAAACTCGCGGCCCCTGCTGAAGCAGTTTCCTACCCAAGGACCACGGGTTCTTGTCGGTCCCGGTGAGAATGCTGGTGTTGTGGACTTAGGGGATGGCTTGCGCCTTGCTTTTAAGATTGAGTCCCACAACCATCCTTCGGCCATTGAACCCTTTCAGGGAGCAGCGACTGGAGTGGGGGGGATTCTGCGGGATATTTTTACGATGGGGGCACGTCCCATTGCCCTGCTGAACGCCCTGCGCTTTGGTGATCTTAAGGAAGCAAAAACCCAACAATTGGTGAAAGGAGTAGTGGCGGGTATTGCCCACTATGGCAACTGTGTCGGTGTGCCCACAGTGGGGGGGGAGGTCTATTTTGACCCCTGCTATACCGGTAACCCCTTGGTGAATGCCATGGCCCTGGGTCTTATGGAAACCCCAGAGATTGTTAAATCGGCAGCCAGTGGTATTGGCAATCCAGTCCTCTACGTTGGCGCCACCACGGGGCGGGATGGCATGGGGGGAGCCAGTTTTGCCAGTGCCGAGCTGACGGATGAGTCAATGGGCGATCGCCCCGCTGTTCAAGTGGGGGATCCCTTCATGGAAAAATGCCTCATTGAAGCCTGTCTGGAAGCCTTTCAAACTGGAGCAGTTGTGGCCGCCCAAGATATGGGGGCGGCAGGATTGACCTGTTCGACCTCGGAAATGGCTGCCAAAGGCGGTGTGGGCATTGAACTGGACTTGGACAAGGTGCCCGTGCGGGAACAGGGGATGGTGCCCTACGAGTTTCTGCTTTCGGAATCCCAAGAACGGATGCTGTTTGTGGCGGCGCAAGGACGGGAAGCAGAACTGATTGAGATTTTCCATCGTTGGGGCTTGCAGGCGGTGGTTGTGGGGCGTGTCATTGCTGAACCGGTGGTGCGGGTGCTTTACCGTGGCGAGGTGGCCGCAGAGGTGCCTGCCCGTGCCCTTGCCGAAGATACTCCCCTCTATGAGCGACAGTGCCCTAATGAGCCGCCAGCCTATGTCCAACAGGCGCGGCAGTGGTCGGTGGATCAATTACCGCTACCGGCGCGATCGCCCGCGGAGATTTTGCTCACGCTCCTTGCTACCCCCAGTATTGCCTCTAAAGCCTGGGTCTATCGTCAGTACGATCACGAAGTCCAAAATAATACCTTGATCTTCCCCGGCGATGCCGATGCAGCAGTGATTCGCCTGCGGGGTACGCCAAAAGGAATTGCTGCAACCGTGGATTGCCCCAGCCGCTATGTGTATCTGGATCCCTACGAAGGGGGCAAAGCAGCCGTTGCCGAAGCTGCTCGTAATCTCAGTTGTGTTGGGGCAGAGCCTCTGGCTGTTACCGATAACCTCAATTTTGGTAGCCCAGAAACCGCTGTGGGTTACTGGCAGTTAGCCAATGCCTGCCGAGGTCTTGCCGAGGCTTGTCATGCCCTGCAAACGCCGGTCACAGGTGGGAACGTCTCCCTCTACAACGAAACAATTGATAGGAATGGCCAGCCCCAGCCCATTTATCCGACCCCTGTGGTGGGGATGGTGGGGTTGATTGCCGACCTGCAGCGGGTTGTCGGTCAGGGCTGGCGATCGCCAGGGGATGTCATCTACCTATTGGGGTTGCCTCTGACTACGCCTTTGAGTGATCCGCGCCTGAGCCTAGGCGGTTCAGAATACCTGGCCCAGATTCATGGGCTTGTGGCCGGTTGTCCACCTCAGATTGATTTAGACCTAGAGCAGCGAGTGCAGGCAGTGTGTCGCTATGGCATTCAGCAGGGTTGGATTGCCAGTGCCCACGATCTCAGTGAAGGTGGTTTGGCTGTGGCCTTGGCAGAAAGCTGTCTCAGCGGCCAGCGGGGGGCGAAGATTCAATTACCAGCGGGCACCTATCCCCGCTGGGATGTGCTGCTATTTGCTGAAGGGGGGGCGCGAATTCTGGTTTCTGTGCCACCGACGGAACAGACAGCATGGGAGGCCTATGTGCAGGCGCAATTGCCCAATGCTTGGACACGCTTAGGGGTTGTTAATGGTGAACATACCGAACTGTGTATTGACACCTGTGACAATTCTCTGCTTATCAAGGTTACGATAAAGGAGTTAGCTCTTGCGTGGCGATCGCCCCTGCCGAAATATTTGGACTAAATGACAGAACAACAATTTGCTGATAAGCCGGAAGAAGCCTGTGGTGTGTTTGGGGTCTATGCCCCCGGGGCGGATGTGGCTCGCCTCGCCTACTTTGGTCTCTATGCCCTGCAACATCGAGGTCAGGAATCGGCTGGCATTGCCACATTTGCTGGAAACACCGTCCACTGTTACAAGGATATGGGCTTGGTGTCCCAAGTCTTTGATGAAGAGATTCTTGGACGGCTGGTGGGAGATTTGGCTGTCGGCCACAACCGCTACTCAACCACAGGTTCCAGTCGCATTGTCAACGCCCAACCAGTGGTAGTGGAAACCCGCCTAGGACCTTTGGCCTTAGCCCACAACGGCAACTTGGTGAATACCTACGCCCTGCGGGAACAGGTGCTGGCCTGTGATGCGCCCACGGCGGTGTTGGCGAGTACAACAGATTCTGAACTCATTGCCTGGGCGATCGCCCAAGCGGTGGCCACTGGCCAATCCTGGTCAGAGGGCATGATTACTGCGGCTCAACAGTGCCAAGGGGCTTTTAGTTTAGTGGTGGGTACCCCAGCGGGATTGTTTGGCCTGCGGGATGCCCACGGCATTCGTCCCTTAGTGATTGGCCGCCTGATGATAGAAGGGACAGCCCATTATGTCCTTGCTTCGGAGACCTGCGCCCTTGATATTATTGGTGCCGACTATGTGCGGGATGTGGAGCCGGGGGAACTCGTCCACATTACTCCTGAAGGGATTGGCAGCATACAATGGGCAGAGTCCCAACGGAAGCTGTGTATCTTTGAGATGATTTACTTTGCCCGTCCTGATAGTGTCATGCAGCGGGAGAGCCTCTATAGCTACCGGCAGCGCTTGGGGTACCAGTTGGGTCGGGAAGCTCCCGCCGATGCCGACGTGGTGATTGCTGTGCCTGATTCTGGCGTGCCAGCGGCCATTGGCTTTTCCCAAGCGACGGGGGTACCCTACGCCGAAGGCTTGATTAAAAATCGCTACGTGGGGCGCACCTTTATTCAGCCCACCCAGTCGATGCGGGAGTCGGGAATTCGCATGAAGCTGAATCCGCTGCGGGATGTACTGATGGGACAGCGGGTGGTGATTGTCGATGACTCGATTGTGCGGGGCACCACTAGCCGCAAAATTGTCAAGGCACTGCGGGATGCCGGTGCTGTGGAAGTCCACATGCGTATTTCTTCGCCCCCTGTCACTCACCCCTGCTTCTATGGCATTGACACCGATACTCAAGATCAACTGATTGCCGCCACCAAGTCTGTGCCTGAGATTGCCGCTCAGATTGGCGTGGATTCCCTGAGTTACCTCAGTTGGCAGGGGATGATTGCCGCCACCTACGATACGGGCGATCGCTTCTGTTCCGCCTGCTTTACCGGCAAGTACCCGATTAGCATCCCCGAGCCAGTGAAACGGCAAAAATTGGTGCTTGAGCAACTTCCCCAATGAGTCTAGACTGCGGCTACTGGCCTTCCATCCTTTCTGCAGCGGAAGTTAGTGCTGCTGCCACCAGTCTCAGTGAATTGTGCTCTACTCCTCTGGGTCTGGTGTGGTTAGAGCGGCGTCCTCAACAAAAGGGGCGCGTGGTGTTGGTGCGTCAAGGGCAAGAACTTTTGGCTGCCCCCTGGAGTGCGCGATCGCGAGTGAATGAGTATGGCGGCGGCGCCTACTGGTGCCATGGTGATCAGATTTACTTTGTCAATGATACCGATCAGGGCATCTATGCCCTTGGGGAACCCCACCCCACGTTAATCTACCAAGCTGCCAATACTCGCTTTGCTGATGGCTGTGTTGATCCTTGGCGCGATCGCCTGCTGTGTGTGCAAGAGGTGCTTCTAGCAGAGGGTCGTAGCCAACAGTCCATTGTGGCTATTGCCTTAGGGGGAGAGCGAACCGTGCTGGTTCAAGGAGCAGGCTTCTATGGGGCACCCCGCCTGAGTCCAGACGGTAAGACCCTTGTCTGGCTGCAATGGTCAGCACCGCAGATGCCCTGGGATGGCTGTGAACTGTGGGGCGCCATGGTCAGTAGTGACGGTTCCCTGGGTACCCCCTACCGCATTGCTGGCAGCAGTGAGGAATCTGTCCAACAACCCCAATGGCAGGGAAAGACCCTCTACTACATCAGCGATCGCTCTGGCTGGTGGAATCTCTATCGTTACTGTGATAGCCGCCATGACCCCGTTTGGCAAGCCAGTTATGATGCCGGTGTACCCCTGTGGGTTTTTGGTCAATCCACCTATGCTCTGGTGAATCCAGAGACGGCGGTCTTAACCTATAGCGATCGCGGGCTATGGCAGCTGGCAGTGGTTTCCCTAGAAACAGGTAAATGGCAAACTGTTCCGACGGATTATACCGAGATCCATTCCCTCGTTCGGGTGAGCGATCGCGCCGTTGCCTTTGTTGCCAGTTCGCCCCTGTTGCCTCCCCATATTGGGCAGTTCAATCTTGAGGACGGCACCACAACATCGCTTCGGCCCATTGCTTCTCCCCTGCCGCCTGAGTGGATTTCTCAGCCCGAGCGGATTGCATTTCCGACAACTGAGGGGGCCACCGCCTACGGCTTTTTCTACCCGCCCCAAAATCCCCAAGTGCAGCCCCCGTCACGCCCACCCTTAATCGTGAGAAGCCATGGGGGGCCTACGGCCGCCAGTGGCACTGGCTTAGATCTGCGCATCCAGTTCTGGACCAGTCGCGGCTTTGCGGTGTTAGATGTCAACTATCGTGGCAGTACCGGCTATGGTCGCGCCTATCGCAATGCCCTGCGGGGACAGTGGGGAGTGGTGGATGTGGCCGACTGTGTTGCAGGGGCGGAGTATTTGGTGGCTCAAGGACGAGTGGCGGGCGATCGCTTGGCAATTCGTGGCAGCAGTGCCGGCGGCTATACCACCCTTTGTGCACTGACATTTACGCGCGTCTTCCATGTGGGGGCAAGTTACTACGGCATTGGTGATCTCCTGAGCCTGCTCAAGGAAACCCATGCCTTTGAGGCCCATTATTTTGATCAACTGATTGCCCCCTATCCCGAAGGGGCAGACCTCTACCGCCAGCGATCGCCCCTTTACCATGCGGATTGCCTCACCTGCCCCGTGATTTTCTTTCAAGGGCTAAAGGATGTGGTTGTTCCCCCCGGCCAAGCGGAACAGATGGTGGCCGCCCTTCAGGCCAAGGGCATTCCCGTCGAGTATTACACCTTTGCCGAAGAGGGGCACGGCTTCCGCCAAAGTAGCACGATCGCCACCGCCCTTGAGGCAGAGTTGAGGTTTTATCAAAGGCATCTACTTAAATCTCATCTACTTGAATCTACTTAAGGGATAGATAACAATGTTTACTGGTATTATTCAGGCGATCGGTGTGCTCCAGCAACGCTCCGAGTCACAGTTGGTGATTACTGCCAGCGATGCCCCTTTCCTTGGGGATGTGGCCATTGGCGATAGTATTGCTGTTGAGGGTGTTTGCCTCACAGTGGAAACCGTTGATGCCACGGGGTTTACAGTCAGCGTCTCTCCGGAAACGCTACAGCGCACTACATTGGCGGCCAAAGCGGCAGCGGGAGCAATGGTCAACCTCGAACCTGCCCTGCGGGTAGGCGATAGGGTGGGGGGACATTTTGTTACTGGTCATGTGGATGGTGTCGGCACCCTACTGGCGATCGCTCCCACAGGCACCAGTTGGGAACTGACATTCTCCGCCCCTGAAACGGTGGCAGTGTACATTATCCCCAAAGGCAGTATTGCCATCAATGGCATTAGCCTCACTATTGCCCATTGCAATGAAAAAGGGGATGAGTTCAGCATTGCTGTCATCCCCCATACCTATGCAGAAACCACGTTGCAATTTCTTAGGGTTGGCGATGGGGTGAACCTAGAGGCGGATCTACTGGGCAAATATACCCGCAAGTTTCTCCAGCCCCAAAACGCCTCAACCGCAGTGAATAACGAAATTGACCTTGCGTTTCTCCAAGCCCATGGCTACGCCTAGGGGCCTTATTTTTTCTTCTTGTTTGGGCGAGACTTGCCACCGGATTTTTTGGTAGCGGCACCGAATCCCTTGCTTTCAGCCGCAGGTTCCGCCGTCTGCTCAGCAGCTGCTACAGGTTCTGGGGCTGGCTCTTCAGTTGTCACTTCCGCTGCCGGTTCAGGTGCGCTCACTTCAGGTGGGGCAGTTTCAGCCACCTCTGCAGTTGCTTCGGCGGTTTTTGCAGCAGCACTCATGGCTTGGGTTTGGGCAGCTACTTCCTCAGCAAGGTTAGTTTCTTGCTTCTCGATCCCCTCACCGAGGACAAAGCGTTGGAAGCGGCGAATCTGGATATTTTCGCCCAGTTCGGCAATGTGCTCTTTCACCAACTCTTCAACAGTCTTGGACTGATCGCGGATAAAGGGCTGGTAGAGCAAACAGAGCTCTTTGAGGGTTTTTTCCAGCTTGCCAGCAACAATTTTTTCTTGGACTTCTGGGGGTTTCCCTTTCAAGGCATCGGAACCAAGGGCAATCTGGCGTTCTTTCTCCTTGTACTCGGCGGGAATATCGTCTAGGGAGACAAATTCCACATTGGGGCAAGCAGCAATTTGCTTGGCAATGTCTTGGACCAGGGTTTTAAATTTCTCGTTACGAGCGACAAAGTCAGTTTCGCAGTTCACCTCCACCAGCACACCAATGCGCCCACCGGTGTGAATGTAGCTATCCACCAGACCTTCACTGGTTAGACGCCCGGCCTTTTTACCCGCAGAGGCTAGGCCCTTTTGCCGCAGCCAAGCAATGGCGGCTTCCATATCGCCATTGGACTCCTGCAAGGCTTTCTTGCAGTCCATCATGCCGGCACCGGTTTTGTCCCGCAGTTCTTTGACTAGTTTGGCTGAAATCTCTGCCATGATCGGTTCCTCAAGGATTAAGCGTCAGAGTCATCTGGAATATCTAGAGCTTCGGCATCACCATCGTCGCTGGCGGTCATCCCATCGTCGTCCTCATCAGCGAGATTGGCTTCGGGTTCCTCCAACTGACCATGGCGGCCTTCGTAAATGGCATCGGCGAGTTTGCCCACAATCAGCTTAATCGAACGGATGGCATCATCGTTAGCGGGGATGGGAATATCCACTTGGGTGGGGTCACAGTTGGTATCTAGCAGCGCCACGATAGGAATCCCCAATTTGTGACACTCGGCAACGGCGTTGTACTCCCGCTTGACATCCACAATGATCGCAACATCGGGCAGCCGCCGCATTTGTTTGATCCCGCCAAGGTATTTTTGTAGGCGTGCCAGCTCTCGCCGCAGGGCTGAGGCTTCCTGTTTGGGCCGCAGATCAATGAGGCCGTTTTCCTCCATGCTTTCTAGTTCTTTGAGGCGATCGACACGGGTTTTAATCGTATTCCAGTTAGTGAGCATTCCCCCCAGCCAGCGCTGGTTGACGTAGTAACTGCCGCAGCGGAGCGCTTCCTGTTCGACAATGCCGGCGGCTTGACGCTTGGTACCAATAAACAAAAAGCGTTTGCCTTTTTCAGCAGCGTTGCGGATGTAGTTGTAGGCTTCATCCACCAGTTGGGCGGTTTGTACGAGGTCAATGATGTGCACCCCATTGCGAACCGTGAAGATGTAGGGTGCCATCCGGGGGTTCCAGCGGCGGGCTTGGTGGCCAAAATGAACCCCTGCCTCCAGCATTTGGGCAAGGCTAAGAACTGCCATTGAGTTGTACTCCTATGGGTTAAACAACCATCCGTCCATGATCCGGTGAGGACACCCAAGGGGACGAATGTGAAAGATGTGCAGATTTATTATCATAGCCAATGATCAAGGCCTTTGGAAAGCCCAATCCACAGTGATTTGGTAGCGTTGTGATCTTGACGCTCGGGGGCGGCCCACCTATTCTCAAACATTCAAAACGGCTGGATGGTGCTGAACCTTGGATATTTCCCGCTTGCGATCGCAATGGCAACAAATTCACGGTGACGAAACCTCGGAAGCCGTTATTGAGGAGCACTTTGTCCGACCGCTGTTGAGTGTGTTGGGGTTTGGCGATCGCGATCGCCTCTCTTCTTTTGATACAGGTATGGGCATTGCCGATGTGGCAGCGCGGTTTCCCCGCGAGAATCAGCCTCCCTTTTCTCAGAGTCCAGTTGACCCCGATTTAATTGTGGAGATTAAAACCCCTGCCCGTCGCTCGCGCAATACCCCCAGTCAAACGGTGGCCTTGAACCTTGAGAATGGTTCTGCCCACCATAGCCGCGCCCTACAACAACTGCGCCAACTTCTCAGGGGCTGCCATTGCCAAGGAACCGCTTGGGGGTTGATCACCAATGCCCGCCATCTTCAGCTTTTTCAACGCCATGGCCACTTGGTCTATCCAGCCACGCCCAACTATGAACTGACGGGCGATCGCCTTGAGAGCATTATCGACGACCTCAAAACCTGCTTGCGATCGCGCCCCCGTGCCACTACTCTCTGCATCTACAATCACAAAGGGGGCGTGGGCAAAACCACCACCACGATTAACTTGGGAGCCACCCTTGCTGTGGCGGATGCGGCCGTTTTACTGATTGACTGTGACCCTCAGGGGGATCTCAGCCGCACTCTTGAGCTAACCCCCACAAGTACGACCCTTGCGGCTTGTCTGCAAAATCCTGATGAGCCGATTACAGCCGCGATTCGCCCCTTTGACTTGCGCCTGCGCACCAGTAGCAGTATTAAATCTGCCCATATTTTTGATGCCATTCCCGCTGGGCCACAACTGCAAAGCATCCTCATTCAGGCAATGCAAACCCAAAATCCACCCATTACCCGCCTGCGGGAACTCCTCGCCCCCTTGCGCGATCGCTACGACTACATTCTCATTGACTGCCCCAGTGCTTGGCTTTTTTTAACTAAGAGCGCCGTATACGCCAGTGACGCCGTTTTGATTCCCACCCGCCACACCGATCTCTCCTCCCTCAACAATGCGGCTCAGGTGATTCACCAATTTCTCTTTAATGAAATCCACACCTTGCGCCGTGAACGGGGTCCCCTTCCTTTACCCATTTTCTTTAATGGTGCTCCGACAACCGATCAGGCAATGGCGGTTGCCCAGGCAGAAATTGCACGGATTCTCCAGAAACTCCCCCACCTCACCCCCTACTTTTGGCCCCAGTATCAAGCCAGTGACACAAGCGTATTTGCCATTCCTGAATATGCCATCATTTCCCGTGCCGCCTTTGCCCGCGTTCCTGCTGTCTTCAAAGATAAGCGCGTCCTAGGCTTCTATCAGGCATTTGTGCAGACCTATCTTCGCCCCTTAGCTTCTGCCGATGACCTCCCCTAACAGGCAACCTTCCTAAGCGGTGCGGGTCACTGGGGGATTAAAAACCAAGTGCACTGGGTGCTGGATGGGGGGTCCTCGGGGCAAAACGTTTGAGGGTAGGATGGGGCGATGACTGCCTTGCTCGTCTCCTTGCCAGTGTTTGAGTATGCGTTTGCTCTGTAGACAAAGACACAAGGCTTCAAAACTACTGTAATCTTATAGACAAACGAGAGTATTACTGGCAGTGCTATGGGCATCACCATTGAAAATGTTTCTAAGTCCTTTGGCTCCTTTCAAGCGGTCAAGCAAGTGGATTTGGATATTGCCAGTGGCTCTTTGGTGGCGCTGTTGGGGCCTTCGGGTTCTGGTAAATCAACCTTACTGCGACTAATTGCGGGTCTAGAGATGCCCGACACTGGCCGGATTCTCCTCACGGGTAAGGATGCCACCTATCAAAGTGTCCAAGAGCGTAATATTGGCTTCGTCTTTCAGCACTATGCCCTTTTTAAGCACATGACCGTGCGCCAAAATATCGCCTTTGGCCTAGAGCTGCGCAAGGTACCCCGTGCCAAGATCAAAGCGCGGGTGGAGGAATTGCTCGAGTTGGTGCAGTTGGTTGGCTTGGGCGATCGCTACCCCTCTCAGCTCTCCGGCGGGCAACGCCAACGGGTGGCTCTGGCCCGTGCCCTCGCCGTAGAACCTAAAGTGCTGTTGCTCGATGAACCGTTTGCTGCCCTCGATGCCAAAGTGCGCAAGGAACTGCGAGCATGGCTACGCCACCTCCACGACGATGTCCATGTGACAACGGTCTTCGTAACCCACGACCAAGAGGAAGCCATGGAAGTCGCGGATCAAATTGTCGTCATGAACAAAGGGCAAGTGGAGCAGGTGGGCACCCCCGCTGAAATTTACGACCATCCCGCCAGCCCCTTTGTGATGAGCTTTATTGGCCCTGTCAATGTCTTACGCGCTCGCGTCTTCCAGCAAACCCAAGGCACGGCTCCCCACTGCGATATTTTTCTGCGCCCGCGCGACATCATTATTGAAACCAGTCCCAACGGCAACACGGTCTCAGCTCGCATTCACCGCATCATTCACTTGGGCTGGGAAATTCAGGTGGAACTGCGCTTAGACGATGGGCAGGAATTGATGGCACACCTATCGCGAGAGCGATTTGATGAGCTGCACCTTGAACCCCAACAACAGGTCTTTATTAAGCCACGGGAGGCAAAGTCCTTTCCCCTTTACTACAGCATTTAGGCACGAAAAAAAATTAGTCTATCCCTTGAACAAAGGTCACCAGACTTGTTATGCTAACAAAGCGATGCAATGGGGTGTCGCCAAGCGGTAAGGCAGCGGGTTTTGGTCCCGCCATTCGGGGGTTCGAATCCTCCCGCCCCAGTTAGGTTTTAGAAATCAATGGCACAAATATTCCCCTCATTGCTGGCCTTAGATTTTGATGGCGTTCTCTGTAACGGCCTGCGGGAATATTTTCAAACCAGTTGGCGAGTCTATCAGCAGGTGTGGCCTGAGCAGCCCCTTGGGATTTCCCTAGAGAAACTAGAAAGGCAATTTGGTCAATTGCGCGCTGTGATTACGGTGGGGTGGGAGATGCCGCTGCTGTTGCGGGCAATTGTTGAAGGTACCCCTGCTCAAGAGATTCTCCAAGATTGGCCAAAGGTGTGCGATCGCCTGCTGGCTACCTATCATCTCACTGCCGCTGATTTAGGAGCACGAGTGGACGGCCTGCGCGATCGCTGGATTGAAACGGACTGGCAAAGCTGGTTAGCGCTCCATAACTTTTATGACGGTGTCATAGCCGCTGTGCAACACTGGCAGGCCCAAGGGCAAGCCCTCGCCATTGTCACCACCAAGGAGCAGCGCTTTGTCACCTATTTGCTGGAGCAGGCGGGCCTTTCTTTTCCCTCGGAGGCCATCTATGGCAAAGAGCAACAGCAGCCAAAACCTGTGATTCTTCAGGCACTGCAGTCAACCTATGGCGCTCCCCTGTGGTTTGTTGAAGATCGCCTTGGGGCACTACTACAGGTTGCGGCAACATCGGAACTCGAGGAAACAAAACTCTTCTTGGCCACCTGGGGCTATACCACCGCGGGCGATCGCGCCCAGGCTGAGGCACATCCGCGCATCCACCCCCTCAGCCTAGAACAATTTTGCAAATTTCCCCACTGGCTGTCCCCCTAACCCCTTGTCTTTCAAGGTGGTTTTCTCTATACTGAAAAAGCTGTGAAACAGCGCGGGTCGCTAGCTCAGCGGTAGAGCACTCGGCTTTTAACCGATTGGTCTTGGGTTCGAATCCCAGGCGACCCACTGAAACTAACTCTCTAGTAGGCGGCGAAGTTCTGCCATATCGTCATCAATAGATTTAGATTTACTTTGAGACGATGAACTGGTGCGTGGTGCGTCCTGCACTTCAGGAGCAGAGACATTGATATTGATATTCAATTGACTGCTGCCACTGGCGGTCTGGGGTAGCGTCCCCGCGGAGGGGGCATCAGTCAACAGGCCCATTTGCCGCTTCATTTCCAGCAGCTCAAATTCCACGTCCTGCTTGTTAGCAGTGCTTTGGAGGGCTTCGAATTTACTTTCGAGCGTATCGCCACTCAGTTCAGCAATAGCTTGGGAGCGGGCCTCCATTTGAAGCACTTTATCTTCCATGCGTTCAAATGCCGCCATCGCATTGGAGGTGCCCACCTTGCTAACCGCTTGATGAATCTGTTCGGAGGCTTTGGCTGCACGAACCCGTGCCTTAAGCATTTCCTTCTTCGTTTTGGCCTCAGAAATTTTGCTTTCAAGGGCCGTCAAGTTGTCCTTAAGGGTTTTCACTTGAGCAGCCATTTGATCCACCTGGGCTTTGAGGGCAATAGCGGTATCTGCGGCAGTTTTCTTGCGGTTCAAGGCTTCGAGAGCCAGTGCTTCATCTCCTCTACTGAGGGCAAGCCGTGCCCGCTCTTCCCACTGCTGGGCATCCTTAAGATTTTGGGTGTACTGTTGTTCGAGTCGTTTTTGGGCGGCAATGGCCTGAGCAACCGCTTGGCGTAACTTCACCAAGTCGGCATTCATATCAATAATCGTTTGCTCGAGAATTTTTTCCGGATCTTCGGCAGCACTCACTAGGGCATTGAGGTTAGAGCGAATTACCATGCCCACACGATCAAGTAAACCCATGCTTCGCCTCGTCAATAACTCGTTGACTCTACTCTAGCGCATGCCCCTCACATCCCCATGATGCAGTAGCCCGAATCCACATAAAGAATTTGGCCAGTGATGCCACTGGCTAGATCACTGGCCAGAAAAGCGGCTGTGTTGCCCACTTCTGTTTGGGTTACCGTGCGCCGCAGGGGAGCCGTGGCTTCCACATGGTGAATCATGTCCAGAATGCCCCCTACAGCTGAGGAGGCTAAGGTGCGAATTGGTCCCGCAGAGATACCATTGACGCGGATATTCAGAGGCCCTAGTTCCGCTGCCAGGTAGCGCACGTTCATTTCTAGGGCTGCCTTAGCAATGCCCATGACGTTGTAGTTTGGCACAACCCGCACCCCCCCCAAATAGGTGAGGGTAATGATTGAACCCCCATGGGTCATCAGCGGTTTGGCGGCACGGCTGAGGGAGATGAGGGAGTAGGCACTAATGTCGAGGGCAAGATGAAAGCCTTCAAGGGAGACTGCTGAAAAGTTACCACTGAGATCTTCTTTTTGGGCAAAGGCCAAACAGTGAATCAAGATATCTAAGCCACCCCATGTGGATTGAATCGCCGCAAAGACGTCGTCAATTTGTTGAGGTTGCTGCACATCTAGCGGCAGGAGCAGCTTGGGAACAAGGGGGGCTGTCAGTTCCTCGACCTTTTGCTTGAGCTTTCCCCGCTCGTCGGGCAGGTACGTCACTGCCAGCTCAGCACCCGCTGCATGGAGCTGTTGGGCAATCCCCCAAGCAATCGAGCGATTATTGGCAATCCCTGTCACAAGGGCACGTTTTCCCGATAGGTCTAGGAGCATAGGTACAGCCAGTGTGAATAACTTAGATTTAACCCTCTGATCCTACCAGAGGGACTGCTGCCTTTATCGCCAGCGCAGGACTTGGGTTTTCAGGGGGTTGACAAATTCCCGTTCCTCTTGGGTGGCCTTTTCATACTCCCGTTTAAGCTGGTAGTACCACTTGGCTTGGTAATCTGCTTCTTTAATGAGCGTCAAGGGTGGCTTGTACTTCAGGCCTTCGCTTTGCTTGGCTACAATGCGCAAATCTTGGTTGAGAAATTCCCGCGCTAGGGGAGCCAGTAGGGGTTTCAGGGGAGCAAGCCAAGGAAATGTCCAGTAGTAGGTGGCGGTGAGTTCAGTTTCCTGATCGTTAATGGGGGTGAGGGTAATCAGAAAACAAAAGGTGTGGCGATCGCTATAGTTAGTTTCAATGCGAATGCCCGGCAGCCGATAGATAATTTCCACCTCAGGGTGGCCACCCAAAATATGGTGTGCCCAAGACTTGCGCAACAGGGGATGACGGCGCATTGTAAAGCCATAGGGCGACGGATCAAAGGTTTTCGCCTTCTCAAAGAGCTTGCCGCGCTTGCGCCACCACCAGGCCCCATGGACAAAGGGCGCATGGGAGGGATCCATAAAGTTAATAAACACCTGATCTAGATGTCCCGGAAAGATGAATTTTTGTACCGCTTGGGGTTGGGTCTCGGCACTAAATCCGGGAACAAGGGGCACCTCTAGGGTGGGCTCGCTGACATTGCGCTCATTGGCCGGGAAAAAAATCCAGAGATTGCCCTGCACCTCGCGCACCGGATAGCTCAACACCCCAAAGTTTTTGAGATCCACATCGCTATCACTCGTCAGGGAGGGAATCAGCGTACAGTGGCCGTGGGCATTAAAGCGCCAGCCGTGGTAGGGGCACTCCACCTCTTCGCCATCAAAGCGACCATAGTGCAGGGGAATGCCACGGTGAGGGCAGAGATTACGCAGGGCAAAGGGCTTGCCTGAAGTGGTACGACAAAATAGGATGGGTTCTCCTAAAAGCACCTTGGCTTGACACTGACCCGGTTTAAGGTCAGCGGCTGGCAGGCCATAGTACCAGATATTGCGCAAAAAGCTACTGCCCTCATGAAGGGAGAATGAAGTGCTGCTGGGTGTCATAACGAGACTCGACCCGATGCTCGGCGGTTATTTTCTAGATTACGCTGGAGCAGCCCTCAAGTCAGTCACATACCGCAGTAAGATGCCCTTCTGGCCGAGGATGAACCCTTGATCGGGACCAAAGAAGAGAATTTTATAAAAGTTGGAGGGGACTTGCTTCACGTCCACATCCTGCTGCCAGGTTTGGCCACCATCTTGGCTACACAGCAGCACGCCGGCACCCCCTGCTAGCCATACTTCGTTGGGTGTGCGATAGGCCAGATCAAGGAAGCCAACACTATTGCGACGCAGAGGACTCAGCAGTTCTCCCCAATTCTCAGAATTCTCTGGATCAGAGAAGGCGATTTTACCCCCATTGACAATCATCCAGAGCCGACCATCAGGGGTAAAGCCCATATTGTGGAGGCGGCGTGAGGTGGTGCGATTATGGGGTTCCCAAGCGGTTTGGCCCGGTTCCCAAGTAGAGTAAAAGCTCCCCCGCGAGGAAACAGCCACATACTCTCCAGAGGGCGAACGGTTGAGGTTGCGCATGACACCAATGGCTTCTTGGACTAATGCTTGCCAGTTTTTGCCACTATCTTTGGTGCGGTAAATTGCCCCCACGTTGGTCATCATTTCCGCAGAGCCATTGCCGAGGGCTTTGATCAGGCGGGGCGAGCCGGGGAGTTTGGGATTGAGGGGAATTTGGCTCCAAGACTGGCCGCCATCGGTTGTGTGCAGCATAATTGGCGGCTCACCGACAATCCAGCCCTCGTTCCCCTGGAAGCTAACGCTGTTGAAGCGATAGTCGGGGTTATCTAAAACCAGTGTGCGCGGTTCCCAGGTTTGACCACCGTCGCGAGTTTCCATTAGCGTGGCATTGGTACCGACTAACCAACCGTGATTACGGTCAATAAAGCTCATGTCAAGAATCGTTGAGGTTGTTGGCAGTTGGATGGCTTCCCAAGGGTTGTAGTCCAAAGCAGGGATAGCCAGGGCAGGGGTGCTCAGGCTCACCCAGAGGAGAACGGTCACTAGTAGCCAATGCAGGAACTTGATTCCTTTCATTTTTTGCCAGTAAATGTCAATTTGTTTAGCGAACATTATAGAAACTCAGTAGAAAAAGAACAGCAAGGGCAAGACCACCAAAAATGAGGATGTTTTTTTGGCCAGGGGTGAGGCGATTCACACCCAAGCCGTAGTTCAGATTCTCCTTGAAGCCCGAGGGGGATCCGACAGGTCCAATGTTGCTAAATTGCTTTTTTGGGGCACTGCACACTGGGCACCGCCAGTTTACGGGGAGATCAGCAAAGGCTGTGCCGGGCGGAATCGAGCGATTCTCGTCTCCCTTTGCTGGTTCATAGATGTAGCCGCAGGCACGGCACTCAAACCGATCTAAGGGCGCAACATCAGGGGTTTCGGCGGTCATACCTCAGAAATTTTTAAGATTTGCGACATACATCTTAATACTACGGGATTTAGGGGCGTTTCTTGTGGGGAGGACAGGGAAGTTTTCAGGGCAATACTGCGCAACTTTTAGACATGTAACGAAAGATCAAAACTTTGCAACGTAAATATAAAGAAAAGATTAGGAAAGGTGCCCCTGCCAAAAAGTGATGCCATGATAGGGGTATTCAATTGAGGTCAGCCCATATAGACCTTAACCTTAAATCCCCTTTAATATTCCGTAGAATGCTGGCTTCCATATAACCAAAGGAGGCTGGCATTTTACTTTTGGGGGTAAAATGAGGGCTTGCGCTTTCCACTGATCCTCTGTGACTCCTACATTCTGCTGGCACTATCCACCGCTCCAAGAAGGAATTCTCTGTCGGCGCTATCGGCGATTTTTTGCTGAGATTGAGTTGACCTCTGGCGATCGCATTACGGCCCACTGTCCAAATACAGGCCCAATGACGGGGATTTGCCAAGTAGGTGCCCCCGTTCAAGTCTCCTACCATGCGGATCCCAAGCGCAAGCTGGCCTATACGTGGGAAATGATTTTTGTTGACGGTACGTGGGTAGGGGTGAATACCAGTCTACCCAATCGGGTCATCGCTTCGGCATTGGCGGCAGGCATCCTACCGGAACTGGCTGGCTACGGTACGCAGCAGCGAGAGGTGGCCTATGGTCAGGAGCGCAGCCGCATTGACTTTTACTTAACGGATCATCCTCAACAGCCCTCCGCCTATGTTGAGGTGAAAAATACCACTTGGGCGCAGGGGGGCTTAGCGCTGTTCCCTGATACGGTAACCACCCGAGGTCAAAAGCACTTGCGGGAACTGCAGTGGCTGCGGCAAACCCAGCCGGAGGCCCGTGTCTGTATGCTTTACTTCATTAATCGCGGCGATTGCGATCGCTTTGCGCCCGGAGACAGTGCCGATCCCATCTATGGACAACTCTTGCGCGCTGCCTACAACGAGGGGGTGGAAATTTTGCCCTACCGCTTTGCCATTGAGCCAAGGGGTATTCAGTTCTTGGGAGCTGCCAAGCTGGTGCTCTAGGACATTTGGCTAAGTTCAATCAAATTGCCATCGGGATCTGCGACAAAGATTGCGGCTCGTCCTGAGGCACTGCGCTGCCAGCGGATTTGGGCTGCCACTAGGCGTTGTTCGAGACTGGCTAAATCAGTTACACCAAGGGCAAAGTGGGGGTTACGTCCCCACCGTTGATCTTGACGGGTATCTACCACCTTCTGCGCTTGGATTAGATGAATTTGCACGGCACCGATTTGATACCAGCGGCCGGGAAATTCCAGGGGGCGGTCGACGGGGGTAAGACCCAGCAACCCTTCATAGAAGGCAGCAGCTCGCTCTAGATCCGTGACGTTAATGGCAACGTGGAGAAAAACCATCAGGAGTTGGCGGGTTGCGTCACCCCTAAGCGAATTTCCGAGCAGAAGGAAGCCATACTAAAACCACCAAAGCGCTTGAGAATACTGGTGCGCAGACGTAAATTGGGGCTGGCAAACCAGAGGCGCTCTTCGGAATACATGGTTTCGTATTCGGTAATCAATGTCAGGGCACCATCACTGCCCATACTGAAGCGACCCGCAACGGGTGCTTTTTCGGCATAGCCCATTTCCCGCAGAAGCTTGCCTTCCATCCGCGACCCCTGATCCAGGATGGGGACCAGTACCGTTGAGCCTTCGTGCTTCTCGCTATCCCATTCCATTGTGCCGTCCCAGCTAACCCGTGCGCCGCACACTGCCCAAGCGGGATCCATGTCATATTGCTGACACAGGGCAATTACCGCAGGATCATCGACGGACAGTAATTCAATGGTTAACTGAGACTTGCCTGACTCGGTTTGCTTAAAAGCCAAGTGATGACTCGTACGTTGGGAAAACCAGCGGCCAGCACTTTGGGCAAAAAAATCGCGGATGTCCATACCTATGCACACTGCTAATGGGGACAGAATCGATATTTTTTAGTCTTTTTTTAGGGTACACCGTCTCTTCGATTGCTTCCAAACGATCGCCCCGAGGAAAGGGCACTCAAAAATCAAAAATGTAACAATATGTAAACGAGTTTAAGATTTAAGATAGAAGTTAGGTCGCCCTCATCAATCCCTATGCTGCACTCAAATTTACCTGAGCCTCAACTACTTAAGGTCTTACTGGAGCCGCTACTTGAAGATTTTCAGTACTGGTTCACGCGATCGCGATCGCTCTTGCAGACAGAAGTCATTCCCTTCCTGGAGGTGGCGGAACAGCAGGCACTCCTTGAACGGGTGGAGACAGCCCTCAACGATGTGATTGCTGCCCAAAGCCTCTTTCGGGCAACGGACGGCCAAGTGGGGGTTGATACACAGGTATTAATGCAGTGGCATACGCTCTTGATGGAGTGCTGGCAGGTTGCCCACCACTATCGCTTATCCAAATCTTGTGACGCTTAAACCATTCTCAGCGCTTGGCTCGGAGGTGCTTTCTTCATGTTGCAGTTGATCTACATTGTTGTCTTTACGGTCTTGGCACTACTGGCCATGGCGAATTTGATTCGCAGTTTGTTGACTCTCGGCATTGAGTCACAACGGCAATTTTCACCGCAACGGGTGACCCATCCAGAACTTTTAGATAGCGATGGCCGTGTGATTGATGAACCCCTATTGGTGATGCGCTCTTTGAGCGTCGAGGATGCCCGTGCCCAACTGGATGCGATCTATCGCGAATCCCCCAGCTACGGTGACGACTCCCGTGGAGAAACCCAAGCCTAGATTTTTAGGCACCTATGGGCAGTTCCCCAGCCGCTGGCTTCCGGGGGATGCAACGGCGGCGGATCGCTGTGGCTCTTTTGGCCACTGGATGGGGGGCAAGATCCCCGATCGCCAGCACCCCTAGCAGGTATCCCAAGCAACATTGGCAACTGTGCACTGGCGATTGCGCCAAAGTGAGAGCTAGATCAAGCTATCGTTTTGCGGAGCATTTGCCTTTAGGGAACCATTGGCCTGCCAGCGGACTTCCCCCACTTCGCCAACGACAAAATAGGGAATTTTTTTCTGCTTTAAGTAGCTGGCGATCGCCGGATCAAGGCTATTCCAACTAAGAATGACACTGCGCGGCTTGACAATCTCAAAGAGGCGTGGCGTTAATTTTCGCCCCCACCACCAGAGAACCTGCGGCGGTTCCACGGGCGTGACGGCCAGCCAATCCGTTTGCGCGGCATCCCGACTCGGATCAGTGACAAAGAGCCACTGAGTGTTGCCCATCTCCAAGGTCAAGATGGCTGGATCCGCCCGCAGGACAGTAATTTTCACCTGACCCAGTTGAACAGGTTGCCGCAGGGGGAGGGGTTGATAGGAGACCTTGAGGGTAGTCAACATTTCCCGGTACGCAGGATCACTTTTGGCCGTTGGCACATCCGTAAATTGGCGAATGGGGGTAATCCCATGAATGTCACGCCAGCCCTGCTGTTGACGGTACTGGCGATCGCTGGCCACCGCCCAATCAATGCGGTTAATGCCCTCTTGAGCCAGAAAGGCCGCCAGCCCTTGGGCATCGCCACTGTTGATCACCACGGTACCTGCCGGTTGCTGAATCACCAGGGTGGGAACCCGCGTATTGGCCAGAACAGTGGCCTGGAACAGGGTGGTTTGGCGGAAAATAAACGGCACAAGGACAAGGGTGACGCCCAGTGTAAACAGCAACAGCCAGCGCCGCCGCCAGGGGGGACTCAACCACACCAGTAGCATCAGACCATAGAGGACAATGACCTGTAGCCAACCCAAGCTGCCAAGGGCAATCACGGCTCCTGGCCAGTGGCCGATGGTTTCAATTAGCCACAGTAGCAAGGCCGTGGGGTAGTAGAGCAGCCCGGCTAGGGCAGAGCCGAGGGGGGGAAGGATGAAACCGACCGTTGCACTGATAAAACCGCCAACGGTCAACAAAATCAGGAAAGGATTGGCAATCACATTGGCGGGCAGACCATAAACAGGGAAAATGCCAAAGATAGCGAGGGACAGAGGAAGTACCCAGAGGGTGGCCGCTAAGGGTGTAGCAAGGGAGTTGCGCAAGGGTGTCGGCAGCCAATGGAGGCGATCGCTGATGGGTTGGGCGCTGACAATTAAGCCCAAAGTGGCGAGGAAGCTCAATTGAAAGCCAATGTCCTCAATCCAAAGGGGGTTGTAGATCAGCATGGCGGTGGCGATCGCCAGCAAAATGACAAGGGGTTGCCCCTTTTGACCATTCACTAAAGCCACTAACCCCGCCAAGCCCATTAGCACAGCGCGCATTGCGGAGGGGGCAAACCCACTTAAACAGACAAAGATCACCAAAACCCCAGCCCCCAAGCCATAGCGCCACTGCTGTGGCAAGAAACGCGCCACCGCCAAGACCACCCCTAGCAAAATGGCCGTATGAAACCCAGAGGCCGCTAGGGCATGGGAAAGCCCCACTCGCTGAAAGCTGTCGCGCACCTCAAAGGGAATTGCCACCGCACGGTTCCCCAGCACCATTGCCGAGACCACCGCCCCATAGCGATCGCCCAATCCTTGGGCATGGACTTGGACAATTCGCTGCCGCAGTGCCCATAACCCCCAGGGTGATCCCTGATCCAAAATCGTGACCTTACGGGCCGCTAAGCCCGCAAAGGTGTGCTGCAACTGAAGCTGCCGCCGAAAGTTAAAGGCACGAAAAAACTGACTACCCCCACTGCGGGGAAGATAGAGCCGTCCCGCAAGCCGAATCCGTTGGCTGGGATGCAGCATTGCCCCTTGCTGTGCTGGAACAGTGACGTACAGACGGCCGCTTGCCCGCCCTTGGAGCACACCACTTTTAGCAGCTTCCCCACTCAGATTTTCATAGCGCTCCACCCCTAGAAAAAAGCGTAGTCGCCCAGCGCGATTGGGCAAGGGTGTGGTTTCAACACGACCCTCGACAAGCACCGTTGGCGCTAGATTCAGTGCCTCAAGACGCGGCACCAAACTGCTGATGTCATTCACCCCGGGCTGGGGGGTGCGCAGCCATACATAAAGCGTTGCCAAGAGGGCAACCACGGTAGCGATCGCAAAACTTTGACTCGCAGGCAGTCGCAGCCAAACCTTACCCCCCCAACGGCGCCCCCCGTAGAGCATCCCCCCTAGGGCCAAGATCCCCAGCCACCCCCCCTGAAAGAGACTGAAAAGACACCCCGTAATAAAGGCGATCGCCCAGAGAATCCCATCCGCCTTGGTAATGTTGAACATAGCCTTGTCGGGGTTGGCGTCCAGTGGAAGTACTTAGGAGAAACAAGAGGGCACCCTACTTTAAGAAACTTTAGGGACGGAGTTTTAGAGCCAATTCAGACTTTAGCCTATGTCATGCCGACCCTAAGGGGCACCCGCATCTTTTTTTCGGCGTCAATGGTCACCTCTTCAGGACGGCAGCGCACCACACTAACCTCAAGCCCCTCTGCTCCCTCAGCCTTCAAGTCCTCAATGTAGCCATCCTTCTCTTTTTCGGCCTCCATGGATGTCAGAAAAGGGCCAAAGTAGTACGTGCAGGGGGGGGTCTTCGTCTCTATCTTGACCCACCATGCCAGACCCATTCCATTGAGGAGATCGGCGAGCCAGCTTGTAAAACCTGTATTATTATCGCTAAGCATTGACAGTATTCCTCCAAGACTTGCCAAATTGCCCCAACCCATCCATATATCTCTGGGTTTGCTCTCTATTTGTGTATAACTGATCCCCCCCTAAATGTGTATGGCGAAAATTCCAAACCATCAATTGTCACATTTATTTACATCAAAACTCCCCAGGAGGACAAGATCGCCAAGATCACTGATTCAACCCTGACGCTGCAGGTAAACACAGTGCCGTTGGGCATGACTCAAAGGAGTAGTAAATCCCTGAATGTCTAGTCGTCGACTGCGGTATCGCGGCAAGAGAGTCTCTAGATGCTGGGTATCCTCGTCGCTCCACTGGCCTCGGTACAGGACTAAAATGCCCCCCGAGCGCAACAGGGGCAAGCCATAGGCACAACAACGAGCGACATCACCGACAGCTCGAATCAAGGCCAAATCATAACGGCGCTCATGGGACTCTGCCCGCCCCCATTCTGGATAAATGTTGGCCAAACCAACCGCTGAATCCAGAGAGTGCAAAAATTTGACTTTCTTTTGGGTTGCTTCAAGGAGCGTCACTGACCAATCGGGGCGGGCGATCGCCACCGGTACCCCTGGAAAACCACCGCCACTGCCAATATCAATGACCCGTTGAATCTTGGTTCCCCACAACGTTTCCCCAGTGGGCTGAAGCCACGGCAAAATCCCCCGCAACGAATCCCAGAGGTGCTTCTCCCAGAAATCGGGGACTGCCGTAATCCGCGTCAGGTTCATCCCTTGGTTGGCTGCAAGGATAGCCCCATAGAACCGTTGGAACTGTTCCTGCTGTTGGGGGGTGGGTTGCCACTGGAGTGTCTCCTGCCAAGGGAATTGCTCAAGCAATAACGTGCTAGGGTTCGTCATCACCACTACTGGGCAACTCTTTCTTTGCAGTGAGCACCTCCCACGCGGCTTTGAGTCGCTCCTCAAAATCCTTGACATGGCTAGAGACGGTATCAGCATTCGACTTCAGCTCTGCGATCGCCGTTTCAAGGGCTTTTTGGACATCCGCGGGCAGGGCTTTGAGTTGCGCAGTTGCAAAGCGTTGCAGAGCAGCAAGGAGAGCTTTTGCCGCTTCGGTGACTTCCTCTGGACTGACGGCTTCTGTTTCAGGTTCAGGAGTCGGGGCCTCTGGTGGCGAAACTTGTTCTTCAGACATAGGACAATGCTCCCAGGTAAGTACTCAACAAGCTTAGCAATTCTTTTGCGTACCCCAGAAAAGGGCTGTACCCCTACCTTAGCAGATGGCTTTTTTGATTTTCAGGGTGCCCTAGCTTTCTAAAGATTTCTCTAAAGATTAAA
>NZ_DVDW01000061.1:0-33880 GCF_015296045.1 Thermosynechococcus sp. M3746_W2019_013
ATTAATAATTATTAATAATTACTAGGGATAACCCCTGTGGTAGGCTTGATCAGGTTAAGTTTCGCAGAGGAAAATCAGGACGAGTGCGCCCAAAAGTTCTTGCTGGCAACTGGAAAATGCACAAAACCCAACAGGAGGCAGTGGCCTTCCTACAGGAGTTTTTAGGGGAATTGGTGGACACCCCCAGCGATCGCGAGGTGGTGCTATGTGTTCCCTACACCTGTTTGAGTGTATTGTCTAAGAGTCTGCACGGAACACGGGTGAAGCTGGGTGCCCAAAATGTCCACTGGGCAGATCAAGGGGCGTTTACGGGCGAAATTTCGCCACCGATGCTGGTGGAGCTGGGCGTGCGCTACGTGATTATTGGCCATAGTGAGCGGCGACAGTATTTTGGTGAAACGGATGCCACGGTTAACCAACGGCTCAGGGCTGCCCAAAGCCACGGCCTAACACCGATTCTCTGTGTCGGTGAAACGAAAGCCCAACGGGATGCCGGCGAAACAGAAAACCACATCTTTCAGCAGTTGGCGCTGGATTTGGTGGATGTGGATCAGACCAATTTGGTGATTGCCTACGAACCCATTTGGGCGATCGGTACCGGTGACACCTGTGAAGAAACGGAAGCCAACCGTGTCATTGGTTTGATTCGCAGTAAGTTGCACAATCCCGATGTCCCCATTCAGTACGGTGGCTCAGTGAATGCTAACAACATTGATGCCATCATGGCCCAGCCAGAAATTGATGGGGTGCTGGTGGGTGGCGCTAGTTTGCAGCCGGAGAGTTTTGGGCGCATTGTTAATTACAAGCCCCTTTGAACATCACCCAAAGTTCCCCGTCAGTGCCCTACACCACACCTATCCCAGAGATAGAGCACTGTCTTCTGAGCGGAAAACCTCAAAATATCAACACCCAGCCTTTTTTCCAAGGATTTAAAACCGCGACAGAGCGGAAGGCTGGGTGTGCCGCCCAGAAAGGGGTCGTAGCTAGCAATTTATTACAACTGTTATCGTTTGCTGACCGATCGCTTCATTTTCTTTTAGGATCGAAGTAAGGCTGAGCAATGCCGAAAGGAGGCCGACGATGCGCCAACAACTCTTCAGTACTTTGACGGTTTTAGCTGCTTTTGTTGGTCTCAGCAGTGCTGTTGTGGCACAGCCGATGGCGATCGCCACCTTGACTCCCCCCGAACTTCAGGAACTGCAACGCCTGATGCCCCGCAGTGCCGAGGACTACTACAACGTGGGATTAATGCACCAAGGTACGGGGGACCTGGCCGCTGCCATTGATGCCTTTAGCCAAGCGATCAGACTCAACCCCAGTGCTGACTACTACTTTGCTCGCGGCCTGGCCTATTACGACCAAGGGGATATGCAGCGGGCGATCGCTGACTTTACCACTGCGCTGCGCAACGATCCACAGTTTATTGCCGCCTACTACAACCGCGGCATGGCCTATCTTGCCCTGCAAAACTACAATGCAGCAATTGCGGACTTTGATGCTGCCCTAGCACGGGATCCTCAATTTGTTGCTGCCTACTATAGTCGGGGCATGGCCCACTTCGACAGTGGGAATGTGGAACTGGCGCAACGGGACTATGAGCGTGCTCGCGCTCTCAACCCAGCCATGACCGCCCAGTACTATGATCGCGCTCCCCGTCCCCTCACCGGTGGTCCCTAGTACCTGAAGCCACCAATTACAGCGATAATAGAGGATAATGTGCACGATAAGGATGAGCGATCGCGCCTATGCCCAGAACCCCTTCTGAATTTGCGGTTCATTTATTTCTGGAGGGCGGTCACCGTGAGGAGGTGCGCTTCCCCACCATTCAAGACTTCCAGAAGTGGTACAGCAACGAGTTGGCGGCCAAAGCAGATTCCAACGACTTTATTTCTGTTCCCATTAAAAACATTCAAGGGGAATACATGGTGGTGCGCCCCTCAAAAGTCTTTGCGATTCGGGTAGAACCTGTGTTTGCCTCCAGTGTCGATCGGTTTGCCTAGGCTCTATGGCGGGTTTATGGACAGGATGGCTTCAGGGGGTCATCATCCTCGCAGCGGGCGCGATCGCCACAGCACCAACGGTTGCTCCCTTGACGCGCCAAAGCCAACTTCCACCAACCGTTGCCCTAGATACTGCCCTCTGGCAATCCCGCGGTGAGCGAGCACGACTCCTCCAAGCCATTGATCATAGTTTGCGTTACCTGCGTACTGAGAAGGCCCGCCAAGACTACGCCGCCTACACCGCTATTGGCCAACCCGGAGCAGCCCTTGGCCCCAATCTCCAGCAGCGGGTCATCCGCTCCCTCGAACGCTTTCGCCATCTGGTACAAACCCGTCGCTCTGCGGCAGAACTGCAAGCCGCCGTCAAGCGAGAATTTGTTTTTTATCAATCCATTGGCGCCGATGGCCAAGGGCGAGTGGAGTTCACGGGCTATTATGCACCGACCTATCGTGCCAGCTTAGTGCCGACAGCAGAATACCGCTATCCTCTATTTCGTCGCCCCCCTAATTTTGAGCAGTGGCCAGAGCCGCACCCCACTCGCTTGGAACTGGAAGGGGCGGATGGGCAGCAGTGGCGCAATGGCCCTTTGCGGGGTCTGGAACTGGTCTATTTGCGCGATCGCCTTGAGGCTTTTTTGGTTCACGTCCAAGGCTCGGCTGAGCTGCAACTGCCCAATGGTCGCCGCTTTACCGTGGGCTATGCCGGCAAAACGAATCACCCCTACACCAGTATTGGCCAAGAACTCATTCGCGATGGTAAGATTGCCCGTGAGGAACTGACACTCCCGCGCCTCATGGCTTACTTTGAGGCCAACCCTGCTGAGCTCGATCGCTACTTGCCCCGCAACGCCAGTTTTGTCTTTTTTGAACACACCCAAGGGCGTCCTCCCACAGGTAGTCTCTCGATGCCGGTGACCCCAGAGCGTTCGATCGCCACCGATAAGTCTCTAATGCCACCGGGCGCCTTGGCGGTGATCAACACGCAGATTCCCCTCAAGGCCCAAGGCCAATGGCGGCAAACCCCCGTTAGCCGTTTTGTGTTGGATCAGGATACGGGCAGTGCTATTCGGGGGCCAGGTCGTGTCGATATTTTCATGGGCACGGGAGATGTCGCCAAAGCGCGCGCCGGTCTCGTCAATACGCCGGGGCAGTTGTACTATTTGCTACTGCGGCAATAGCTAGGGTTGCAGGGCGACTTTGATCACTTGGCGTGCCTTCATGGCTTGCAAAACACTTTCAATCTCCGTTAGGGGGGCTTGGCCACTAATGAGCTTCTCAAAGGGCAGTGTACCGCTGGCAATCAATTGCAGAGCCTGACGGACAAAGGGGGGAGTGTTGTGAAAGACCCCCTTGAGGGTGAGTTCTTCGTAGTGCAGGCGTTCTGTATCCACGCGGATCGCCGTTTCCCGGGGACAACCACCAAAGAGGTTAATCGTGGCGCCCGGCCGACCACAGGCGATCGCCGTTTCCCAGACTTCAGGAATCCCAGTGGCTTCAATGACAATGTCGGCGCCCCGTCCTTCCGTCCAGTCTTTGACGACGGCGGGAATTTCCCCGCACTGGTGATGATTGATGGTTTGCTCTGCCCCAAAGGTGGTAGCGATCGCCAGCCGCCCATCGGAACCGCCAAAGGCAAGAACCCGTGCCCCCTGTTGTGCCAGCACGCCGACAAACATTAGACCAATGGCGCCATCCCCAAGGACAACAATTTGCGGTGGACTCGGCCACGTTTCCACCATAGCCGGGTCAAAGCCAGAGCGGGCGACACCATGGAGAACACAGGCGAGGGGTTCGGTCAGCGCTGCCAAGGCAAAGGAGAGGCATTCTGGAATGGGCAAAAGGTTTTGGCGGACAATACTGGCAGGAAGTTTCAAATACTCGGCAAAGGTGCCATTGTTAAACTCCAGATGAGGACACAGGGAAAAGGCCTGCCGCTGACAATAAAAACACTGACCACAGGGGGCAGAATTATTGGCCACCACGCGATCGCCCACCCGCCATTCAGTCACACCAGCTCCAAGGGCAACAATTTCCCCGGCAGCTTCATGGCCAAAGAGAATCGGCGGAGTCAGCATCCGGGCATGACCCCCGCGGCGCCATACCTTCAAGTCGGTGCCACAGGTGGTGGCGGCCCGTACCCGAATCACCACTTCCCCCGGCCCCGGCGTCGGATCAGGGACGGTTTCAATGCGGACATCTTCTTTGCCGTAGAGCACTGCGGCTTTCATTGCACTTCCCCCATCCAATTAGGCCAACCATTGCAGGAGGCCGCAGAGCAGTCCCAAGAGGGCAACGACCCCATAGAAGGTGCTCACCACCCGCAGTTCTGACCACCCCCCCAGCTCAAAGTGATGGTGCAGAGGTGCCATGCGCAGCAGCCGCTTGCCCACGCCGTCGGGGCCTTTTGTTGCCTTGTAGTAGAGCACTTGGGCAATCACTGAAAGGGACTCCACAAAAAAAAGACCACTGACAATCAACAGTTCCCAGAGGTGGTGACTGGCCAAGCCAATGCCCGCAAGGACTGCCCCCAGGGCTAGGGAACCGGTATCCCCCATAAACACCCGTGCCGGATGGTGATTGTGCCAGAGGAAGCCAAGACAGGCACCACTCATAACAACGGCCAGAATTTGCAAGTCGGGATAGGGGCTGAGAATCATCCCTAAAGCAAGGAGGGCGATCGCCGCCGTCCCAGTCGCCAGACCATCGAGACCATCGGTAAGATTCAGAGCATTCCCTTCCGCCATCGGCACAAAAATTGCTAAGGGGATAAATGCCATCCCTAAAGGCCAGACCCATCCCCAGGGAGCCGTCACAACCGTTGCCGTTGGATCACTACCCACCAGCCAAGCACAAAAAAGAGCCGCCCCAATGCCCTCCAGCAGGAGCCGCAGCCGAGCCGATAGTCCTTTGTTGGATTTGCGCCGCAGAACTTGCCAGTCGTCCCACCAGCCAATGGCCGCATACCAAAGCACCAACAGGGCGATCGCCCCCACCGTTGGCGATAGCTTCCCCTGAGCAAACCCTGTCCACAGGAGGGCTAGCCCCAGCCCCGGCGGCACAAAAAAGATTCCCCCCATCGTCGGTGTGCCCGATTTTTGCAGGTGAGATTGTGGGCCATCTTCGCGGATAATTTGCCCAGTTTTCAACCGCCGCAACATGGGCACGACGGCCATCCCTAGAACCGCCACGATGGCAAAACTCACCAAATAAGGCACCGTTAAGGTTTGCAACGGCCGTTGCCAGTGGTTTGCCCCTGTATCGTAAGCAATGCTAGCAATGAGGAGGCCAATGGCGAGAAGGCCAAAAAGCCGCCGTCCCGTTAGCCAACGGGGTTCAATCGCAGCCCTGGTTTTGGTGGAAGGCATGGGGATAGCTTTAGCACATACTCCGATAATAGGGGGATTTGTGCCCTACTCCTCAAGCCCTAGGTCCTCTTCTTCGTCGTAATCGCCCAAGGAGTCACCCACAAATTCCTCAATTTCACCCATATCATCGAGGGTGCTATCAATGATTGGGTCCGCCTCATTGGCATCGCGGGGAATAAGGCGGCCGGTTTGCTGTAACCATTCCAAAATTGAGCGATCAGAACGCCCCTCAGCAGTGAGGTTCTTTTGGGAAATGGGTTCTTCGTACAACGAGGGATTGTATAGGGTCATAGAGCGATGGGTAACAACCAAGTAGGGGCAATCAATCCAATCTTTTAGTTTAACGTTTGGCCATAGGAATGTAAACGTTGGTCGCAGACCAATCCGCCACAGTGGCACATTCTCTGGAACCTGCCTAAACTGGAGAAGTCTCTAAAGAATGGGCATTAGGCTTTCATACATGAGGGATCGAAAGAATGTCTTTACTCAAAACATCATCCATTCCCTTGATGGTTTTAAGTGTAGTGTCTCTCGGTAGGGGGGCGATCGCCACCCCCTATCCTCCAGAGGTGGTTTCCCGATTCACCAGTGAATGCACAACCGCTCTGGAACAGCAAGTGCCCCAAATGGCGCAATACGGCAATGCCTACTGCACCTGTGTGATCAATGAACTGCAATCCTCGCTGACCTTAGCCGAGTTTCAAGCCATTGGTGAAAGTGTGCAGACCAATATCAAGCCGGAAGTGCGCCAGATGCTCACCCAGACCGCCCAAACCTGCCTGCAACGAGTCAGCCAGTAACTAGGGGGGGACAACTCCCCCCATACTTTCCTAGACTGCACTTAGAAACTGAGCAGCAGCAGCTTGCAGATCGGCAACTTTATCGAGTCTTTCCCAAGGCAAGTCAAGGTCATGACGCCCAAAGTGACCATAGGCTGCCACATCTTGGTAGAAGCGACCACCGCGATCTTGGGGTAAGTGGCGCAGGTTAAAGGTTTGAATAATAGCAGCGGGGCGAAGATCAAAGTGGGTTTTAATCAACTCCAACAATTGCTCTGGGGCGAGTTTGCCCGTGCCAAAGGTATCCACAAAGAGGCTCATGGGGCGAGCAACGCCAATGGCATAGCTAATCTGTAACTCGCATTTGTCCGCCAGCCCTGCGGCAACGATGTTTTTGGCAATGTAACGAGCCATATAGGCGGCACTGCGATCCACTTTTGTCGGATCTTTACCGGAAAAGGCACCCCCCCCATGGCGGGCATAGCCACCGTAGGTATCCACCACCAGTTTGCGCCCCGTGAGTCCTGAATCCCCTTGGGGACCGCCAATCACAAATTTGCCCGTAGGATTGACTAAAAAGCGGGTGTTTCCATCGGGTTGGAGGGTCAAATCGGCAAAAACTGGCTTGACAACTGCCTCCCAGAGATCGGCTTTAATCTTGGCTTGAACAGCGCTTTCCTCGCTAATGTCATCAATGGTGGCGGTGTGTTGGGTGGAAATCAAAATTGTATCAATCCCCACTGGTTTGCCATCCTCATAGATGACCGTGACTTGGGTTTTGCCATCGGGGCGTAGGTAGGGCAGCTGACCCGTTTTACGGACAGCAGCTAAGCGGCGTGCCATGCGGTGTGCCAAGCTAATGGGCAAGGGCATATACTCAGGGGTTTCATTGCAGGCATAGCCAAACATAATCCCCTGATCGCCGGCGCCAATGCGATCCAGTTCGGCGTCACTGAGCTGTTCCCGGGCTTCCTGGGCTGTATCCACACCACGGGCAATATCGGGGGATTGCTCATCAAGAGCAACAATGACGGCACAGCTATTGGCGGCAAAGCCATTGTTAGCATCGGTATAGCCAATTTCATGGATTTTCTGCCGCGCTAAGTTAACGTAGTTGACCTGTGCCTTGGTCGTAATTTCCCCGGTAATCAGGACTAAACCCGTATTAACAACCACCTCAGCAGCCACGCGACTCTGGGGGTCTTGGGTGAGCAAAGCATCCAGAATGGCATCGGCAATTTGGTCGCAAATTTTATCGGGGTGGCCTTCGGTGACGGACTCTGAACTGAATAAGTAACGCAAGATCGCACTCCTATGGCATGGATGATTGAAAGAAGGCAAGAAATTGCCTGGTGGCAACACGGACTTTTGACTAAAAACTAAGCACTTGTTTCTAAATCCTAGGATTATAACTGAGCAGCGGGACGTTACGAAGGTAATGTGATGATTGGCTAGACTAGGGGCAGATTTTAGACTTTTCAAGTGGTATGCCTGCTTTACGCTATGCCTACTATCCCGGTTGTGTGGCTCAAGGTGCCTGTCGGGAATTAGATCTCTCAACGCGGGCGATCGCCCCCCTGTTGGATATAGAGCTTGTGCCACTGAAGCAAGCCAGTTGTTGTGGCTCAGGTACCTTTAAGGAAAATTCATGGCTGCTGGAAGATACCGTGAATGCCCGCAACATTGCCCTTGCAGAACAGTTAGGCCTGCCCCTGTTGACCCATTGCAGCACCTGTCAGGGGGTGATTGGCCATGTGGATGAACGCCTCAAAAGGTTTCAGCGCGATCGCCCGGCGTACGTGGCAGAAATTAACCAAGTGTTGACGCAACAGGGCTGCGCTCCCTACCAAGGCACAACAGAAGTCAAGCATTTGCTCTGGGCAATTGTTGGCGATGTGGGCATTGACCAGTTGCGCGATCGCGTCCATCGTCCCCTCACAGGACTTCGCTGCGCTGCCTTTTATGGCTGTTACCTCCTGCGCGCCCAAGAGAGACTCCCCTTTGATCATCCGCTCCATCCCACCTCGATGGAGCAGGTATTTGAGGCGCTAGGAGCGACCCCCATAGAGTATGAGGGACGTACCCAGTGCTGTGGTTGGCCAATTTCTAGCTATGCCACGGCGGCCAGTTTTGCGATGGCCGCCCAACGACTCCAGAGCGCGATCGCCAAGGGTGCGGATTGCATTGTCACCCCCTGTCCCCTGTGTCACCTCAATCTCGATGCCCGTCAACCGGAGATTGCCCAGCAGGTGGGGGTTCGCCTCAATCTGCCGATTCTCCACTTGCCGCAACTAGTGGGTCTAGCCCTTGGCCTGAGTCCGGAGGAACTTGGTTTGAGAAAGCACATCGTCTCGACGCAGCCAGTGTTAGCCAAGCTGGGTCTTTAGCGGATTTCCCAGAGGCCTGATTCAGTGCAAATTGCTTGCAGCGGCTGATCCCACGGATCATGGGGCAATTCTTCTACAAGCGCTGCCTCAAAGACAATCCCCCAGCGACACACGTGCTGCCAGTCAGGGTGGGCAAAGAGGCGATCAAAAAAACCCGCGCCGTAGCCGAGGCGATACCCCTGGCGATCGCAGGCAACCGCAGGAATCAAACACAGATCAACACAAGCGGGATCAATAGGAGGAGCTTCGGGGGACGGTTGCCAGAGGCCATAGCGGCCTTGCTGGAGAGTGTCTTCTTTGCCATCAAAACAATGCCACTGTAAATCCTGGCCCACCACACGAGGTAAGCCCCACTGTTTCGGGAGTAACCACAGGGAGCGCAAATCCGGTTCTCGGCGATGGGGCACGTAGGTCAACACCGTGGTTGCCTGTTGAAACTGGGGGTGATCAAACAAGTGCTGACAAATGCGCTGACTGCGATCTTGCCACTCGCGATCGCTCAGGTGCTGCCGCCATTCAAGATAGTGTTGTCGCAATCTGACTTTATCGCTCATTGATTTGACATTGATTTTCTGGGCCCCCAAGCCACAGGCTAGTATATGAGGTAGAGCCAATGCTTAACCCTAGCAACGATGCAACTATCCCCGCAAGAAAAAGACAAGCTCCTGATTTTTACGGCCGCTCTTGTGGCCGAACGTCGCAAAGCCCGGGGTCTCAAGCTCAATTATCCCGAAGCAGTGGCCTATATTTCTGCGGCCATCTTGGAAGGAGCGCGGGAGGGGCGCACGGTTGCCGATTTGATGAACTATGGCACAACGCTGCTCACCCGTGATGATGTTATGGAAGGGGTGCCAGAAATGCTCACAGAGGTGCAAGTCGAGGCAACATTTCCCGATGGCACAAAGCTGGTGACAGTACATACCCCCATTCGCTGAAGTCTCAAGAAGCCTCAGGAGAGTGCCAACAGAGGACGAGGAACCCATCCCCAACAGGAAGAATTTTGCTGGTGATTCAAATCCCGATAAAAATAGTCGGATATGTTTGACAGGGTGATCGCCCCCTGCTAGGATGGTCAACAACTTGTCTGAGGCAGTCTGAGACCCATGACCGCAACCTTGACCTCCACCACCGAAACCGCCTGTTTTACCCACCTCAAATGCAAAGAGTGTGGCGCAGAGTACGAACCCCAAGCCATTCATGTCTGTGAGTACTGTTTTGGCCCCCTAGAGGTGAAGTACGATCTAGAACGCTTGGCGGCAGTTGTAACGCGCAGCACCATTGAGGCGGGTCCGAAGTCCATTTGGCGCTACCGTCCCTTTTTGCCGGTGACCTCGGCAAACCCCATTGATGTGGGCACAGGGATGACTCCCCTCATCAAAGCCCAGCGGCTGGGGCGGCGGCTCGGGCTCAAGCATCTGTACATCAAAAACGATGCGGTGAATATGCCCACCCTCAGCTTCAAGGATCGGGTGGTATCGGTGGCGTTGACACGGGCGCGGGAATTGGGCTTTACGACGGTGTCCTGTGCCAGTACCGGCAATTTGGCGAATTCAACGGCGGCGATCGCGGCCCATGCGGGGCTAGACTGCTGCGTGTTTATTCCAGCGGATCTGGAAGCGGGTAAGGTCTTGGGGACGCTCATCTATGGACCAACGGTGATGGCGGTTGAGGGCAACTACGATCAAGTCAATCGTCTCTGCTCGGAGGTGGCAAATACCCATGGCTGGGGGTTTGTCAATATCAATTTGCGCCCCTACTATTCGGAAGGGTCAAAGACGCTAGGTTATGAGGTAATTGAACAGTTGGGCTGGCAACTTCCTGACCACATTGTGGCCCCCTTGGCTTCCGGCTCTCTGTTCACGAAAATTTACAAAGGCTTCCGTGAATTTGTGGCAGTGGGTCTAGTGGCTGACAAACCTGTCCGCTGTAGTGGTGCCCAAGCGGTTGGCTGCTCCCCCATTGCCCAAGCCTATGCCGAGGGGCGGGACTTTGTGGCACCCGTGAAGCCCAACACCATTGCTAAATCGATTGCCATTGGTAACCCCGCCGATGGTGTCTATGCCCTAGACATTGCCCGCAAAACGAATGGGGCGATCGCTGCGGCCACCGATGAAGAAATTGTGGCAGGCATTAAGCTGCTTGCGGAGACGGAAGGGATTTTCACCGAAACCGCTGGTGGTACCACAGTTGCTGTTCTCAAAAAGTTGGTGGAATCGGGCAAAATTGACCCCGAAGAAGTGACCGTTGTCTATATCACGGGCAATGGCCTGAAAACCCAAGAGGCGGTACAAAACGATATTGGTCAACCCTTGACGATTGAACCGAAGTTGGCCAGCTTTGAGCGCGCCCTAGAGCGATCGCGCACCCTTGAACGGTTGGATTGGCAACCGGTATTGGTCTAGTTAGTTTTCCCAAACTTTGTTGAAATCTATGGATGGTTTGTAGAGGTCTATGGCTGTTACTGTTTTGATTCCGACTCCCTTGCAAAAACTCACCCGCGATCAGGCAACGGTGGAGTGTCAAGCCCAATCGATCGCTGAACTCCTAGAGAAGCTAGAGCAGGACTGCCCCGGCATTAAAGGGCGCCTCTGTGATGAAAACGGTCAGCTGCGGCGGTTTGTGAATTTCTACGTCAATAACGAGGATATTCGCTTCCTCAATGGCATTGAAACGCCCCTTAAGGATGGCGACGAGGTCAGCATCATTCCCGCGATCGCTGGCGGCTAAGGCGTCGCCAAGGGATGGTCTGGTTCCTGCTGCACTGACTTGACCCATGGGCAAAATATAGGCAAACCCTGTGATTTAAGGGTAAGGAAACGCTGGAGCTAGCAGGCGATGCCCCTAGGGGCTGATTTGCCCGCTCTCAAGTAGACATTTGTTAGGATCAGGGCACAGTTTTTCCCTGCTGCCTTTATGTTTCAGTCTTGGCTGCAACCCCTTGCCCACTCACCGATGCTGGCCCCGGCCAAAGATATTGAGGATTCCCTGCTGCTGCGCCTAGGGGTATTGGGCCTGGTCATTGTTGGCCTGGTGACCACGGATGTTGCCTCAGAAACAACGAATAGTTTTTGGGCAGTTCCCCTCTCCATTGCCGGTTTTGGTTGGAGTTGGTGGGCACGGCGGCAAAGCAATGTTGTCGCTAAGCTAGTGATTGCCATCGGTATGTTGGTGGCATTGGCGGTGTTTTTAGGGCGGCTGGCCGCACTGAACCAAGATTCCCGGGTGTTGCTGACGGAACTGTTAATCCAACTGCAAGTGCTCCACAGTTTTGACTTGCCTCGCCGCAAGGATTTGGGCTACTCGATGGTGATTGCCCTGATTTTGATTAGTGTAGCGGCCACCCTCAGTCAAACCATGATCTTTGGCGTGTTTCTTTTAATCTTTCTGGCGATCGCTCTACCGGTTTTAGTCCTCGACTACCGCTCACGCCTGGGCTTGCTATCCACTACACTAAACTCCCTGCGCTTGCCCTGGCCGCAATGGGTTGGTCTCTTTGCCCTGATTCTTGGCTTGGGAATGGCGGTCTTTGTGCTGCTGCCGCGTTTCCCTGGCTATCAGATTCGCACCTTGCCTGTCAGTGCTGAAATTGAAGTTCAAGGGGAGTTTGACCAAACCCGTGTGATCAATCCGGGCTACGTCAGTGGTCGTGGTGGTGGCGGTTTGGGGGAGGAACTGACCCATCAAACCTTCGACTCGAACTTTTACTATGGCTTTGGTGCCGAGATTGACCAGACCATTGGGGGCATGATGACCCCCCAGGAACTAATGCGAGTGCGATCGCAAGCCCCCGGCTTCTGGCGAGTCCTTGCCTTTGACCAATATACGGGGCGGGGTTGGCGCATTAGTCGCAACGATGAGGCAGAAGTGCTGCAGCGTTCCCCTTGGAGTTTTCGCTATCTGCTGCCGCAGCAACTCTCCCAGATGCCAACGCAGGAAGTGATTCAGACCTACACGATTGTTTCTGAGTTTAGTAACCTCATTCCCCACCTCTATGAGCCGCGCGAACTCTATTTTCCCACCCGTGAAATTGCCCGCGATCTCGATGGTGGGCTGCGGGCGCCGCTGCCCTTGCCAGCGGGGCTGACCTATTCCGTAATTTCTCAAGTGCCGGTGCGCGATCGCTCCCTGTTGCGCAGCGCTCCTAGACTGCATTCTCCCCTCGGGTATGAAGCCTACTTGGCAGTACCGGCGGATCTCAAACCGCGACTCCAAGCCCTCGCTAAGGATCTGCTGGCAAAGGCCGATCGCTCGATTCCTGAACCCTACGAGCAAGCCCTTTACCTCACCCAGGCTCTGAAGCAATCCTATGCCCTGAGAACTGATATTCCTGAACTAGGTAAAGATCAAGATTTGGTGGAGGCCTTTCTTTTTGAGTGGCGCGGGGGCTATCCCGATCACTTTTCCAGTGCGTTGACACTGCTGTTGCGCAGTATTGGTATTCCCAGCCGCTTGGTAACAGGGTTAGGAACAGGGGAATTTAACCCCTTCACGGGTCTGTACGTGGTTCGTAATACCGATGCCTATGCCTTGACGGAGGCCTACTTCCCCAATTTGGGATGGTTTCTCTTTGATCCGATTCCGGGGCACGATCTCTATCCAGCTACTCTAGAGGTGGATCAGACCTTTAGCGTTCTCCAGCAGTTTTGGCAGTGGGTCACCGGCTGGCTGCCGACCCCAGTGACAGGGCTCTTTGGTACCCTTTTTGCCACCCTCGAAACCGCTTTACAAAAATTCTTTGATCTGTTTAGCCAAGGGCTGGGGGGTATTGTCCAAGGGATTTTGATTCTTTTGGGGGGCGCCATCACTGTCTGGGGCTTGGGATACGCTCTCCAGGGGTGGCGATACCGTCAACGTCTGCAAAAACTGCCCCCGATCGCCCGCCTCTATGTACAAATGCTCGATGGTCTGGCCCAGCAGGGATTACCGAAGCGCGCCAATCAAACCCCTTGGGAATACGCGCGATCGCTGCAAACCTGTAGCCGCCTTGATGCCGTCAGTCAACGGGCCATTGCAACCCTGACCCAGGCCTATGTGGCTTGGCGCTATGGTGGTGATTGCCCCCCTTTGCCCCCCCTGAAACGGGCCCTTAACCAACTGCGACAACAACGCTGGCGATCGCTACAACGCACGGTAGCCGATTTGCGCCGTCGTTAATCCTTCTCCTTGTGGTTGCTCTCATCGGCGAGGGCATCATCGCTCACCAGTTCAGTGACCAGCACCTTATCAACGCGGTTGCCATCCATATCCACCACTTCAAAGCGCAAGCCGTCGGTTTCAATATAATCTCCCGACTGGGGAATGCGACCAAATAGCGTAATGATGAGCCCACCAAGGGTGTGGTAGTTGGCAGTGTCCTCCTGGGGCAAGCTTTCCCGCCGCAGCAATTCCTTGAGTTCATAGGTAGAAAGCAGACCATCCAACAGCAAAGAGCCATCCTCCCGCTGAACAATTTGTGGTTCCTCCTCCTCATCGTGGCGCAGTGTGCCAATAATTGCTTCCGTGAGATCATTGAGGGTGACTAGTCCTTCAATGCCACCGTATTCATCGGTAATCAGAGCAATGTGTTGGCTCGACTGGCGAAAGAGTTCAAGGACATCAAGCGCCGGTAGGCCTTCGGGAACAAACAGCGCCGGCTGCACCAGTTGCCGCAGGTCAATGGTTTGCTGGGTTAAGCGAGCCGCTAAAAAATCCTTGGCTGAGATAATCCCCAAGCAGTGATCAATGGTTTCCTCAGCAACAGGAAACCGTGAATGGGAACTGGCTAGGATTTCCGCCTCTATTTCTTCAAGGGAAGATTCAATATCCAGCCAAACAATATCGGTGCGGGGGGTCATGATGGATTGAATCGGGCGATCGCCCAAGTTAAAAATCCGCGCCACCATATCCTGCTCTGCCACCTCAAAGAGACCCGCCCGGGCCCCCTGCTCAATCAGGACCTTGATTTCATCCTCCGTAACCGTTTGGTCGGCAGTGGTGGCAATGCCCAATACTTGCAAGATGGCATCTGTGGAGATGCTGAGTAAATGCACAATCGGGGCTGCTAATTTCGTCAGCCAAGTCATTGGCTTGGCAATATTGCAGGCGATCGCCTCCGGATAGGTCATGGCAATCCGCTTGGGCACCAGTTCACCTATCACCAAGGAAAGATATGTAATCCCCGTCACCACAAGGGCAATGCTCAAAGGCTGGCTGTGTTGACCCAACCATGGCACGGGACTCAGGGTAGCCTGTAACCGCTGGGCAAGGGTGGCACCCCCCACAGCACCACTGAGAATACCAATCAGAGTAATGCCAATTTGTACAACCGAGAGAAAATCATTGGGGGAGTTGGCCAGTTTCAGAGCTGCCCTCGCCTTGCGTTTACCGCGTTTTGCCAGTTGCTCGAGGCGGACTTTGCGCGCAGAGACCACTGCGATTTCAGCACCAGCAAAAATGCCATTGGCGATGATGAGCAGCAGGACAAATAAAAGTTCTAAGGCAGCGGCAGACATTGCAGCTATTCTTCTAGGGGCGACCCCAGATATACATTCTCCGTCGGCATCGTCGGTGGTCAGACCTATTCAAGAGACTGCTCCTTTACTGCCGATGTTGTTTCCATGATGCTGAATAAATTGCTCCTCTGCCATATCGCCCTATGGAGGGGATGTGATTCCATTATTAAGCAGTCTTTGCGGTTTTGAGGGGGTTTCATCCTATTGCAAAGGGCTGTATAGCAGTCAGGATACTGGAATCTGGGAGACTCTACAAGAGGGAGAGAGTCACCAAGGGAATCCTAGAATAGACGTGATGTTTCCCTCGCTAGCCAATGCAAGCGCGGCTTCAACGCTTCCTTACCCTGGGGGCGATCGCGATTCTGGTGCTGTTGATTGTGGCTTTTGTCTGGAGCGAAGAGGCATTGCAGTCACCCAGCCGAGCTTGGGAGGCCCTCAGTAATGCAATCATCACACTGGTGGGAGAGTATCCCGATCGCCCGCGAACCCTGCTGGGGCAAGTCGTGCAGCTGCTACTACTGCTCTTTGGCACCTTTGCCTTTGGTGCCCTGATTGGCAAGTTTTCCTCCTACTTTGTCACCCAAGCCCTTGCCCAAACGCTGCCCATGAAATCCTTTAGCAACCATATTATTATCTGCAATTGGAATACCAAGGCTCCCCTGGTGCTACGGCAACTCATTGAGGCCAACCGCTACTATCCCCGCGATATTGTCCTGTTGTGTGCGGAACCCATTAAACTTAACTCCGAATTTCAAGAGCGCACCGATGTTTTTGTGGTGCAGGGGGATCCCACCCACCACAGTACCCTCGAACGCCTCAATGCCCCCAAGGCCAAGGCAATTATTCTGCTTGCCGATGCCGATATGGAAGCCCCCGATGAAAAAAATGTTCTTATTGCCCTTGCGGTGAAGCATCTGGAGAAAACCCCTGGCCACGAGCAGGATATTCATGTGGTGGCCGAATTGGTGAATAGCGATCGCCGGCGCCACCTCAAGGAAGCAGGGGTCGATGAAGTCATTTTCAGCCAAGACTACAGTTCTGGCATCCTAGCCCAAAGTGCCCTCTTTCGGCAAATGTCCGAGGTCTATCGCCAACTCCTGACCTACTCCGATCACACCAATGAGTTTTACTTTATTGAGCCAAGGTACTATCCTGCCACCCTTTATGGCCTCTCATTTCCTGCCCTTAGTGCTTGGGTGAGTGAGTACAGCAACCGCCATCCCGACAATCCAGTTCTCCTTGTGGGGATTCGCCGCCAAAATCAACAGGTGTTGCTCAACCCTCGTCCCACAGACTTTCGGGGCCTTGACGCCAGTGACACCCTCATTGTTATGGCCTATCACCCTATCTATGACTTGCGCGGATAAACCCGTCCTTTCCAAGCACCGCCCCGGCCTTGCCAGTGACGACGGGCAGAATCCAGGGTCATCAGGGTATAGAGAAAGGCAATCACGGGCAGTGTCAGCGCCCAACCGCCATTAAGGCCATAGAAACGCACCGTTGGCCCGTAGGCGATCGCCATGCCCCCCCAAGTGAGTCCCCCCATGACGGCTAAGGGCAGTGATTGACTCATAAGACCGATCCCAAGGGCAAAGGGGGCCCACAAATACACCAGGGTCATGCCAATCACCGTTGCCACAAGCAAAAGCGGCGAATAGGACAACTGCGTATAGGCGGTGCGAGCCACCATCTGCCAAATACTGCCGAGCGTATTGTAGGCACGCAGGCTCACAGTGGTGGGGGTCAGCCCCAACCAAATGCGGTAGCCGGCTCGCTTGACGGCGGCGGCCAAGGAACAATCATCAATCAGGGCGTCCCGAATACAGGCAATGCCACCAATTTTGTCCAGCACCGCGGGATCAATCAAAATACAACCGCCGGCGGCAGCTGCCGTTGCCCGCTGCGGATCGTTGACCCAACGGAAAGGATAGAGCTTGGCAAAGAAAAAGACAAAGGCGGGAATTAGGAGTTTTTCCCAGAGACTTTGGCAGCGCAGTTTCACCATGAGGGACACCAGGGCGCATTTTTGCTGACGGGCGTGGGCAACCAATTGGCGCAAATTTTGGCGATCGTGGGCAATATCGGCATCCGTCAGCAGCAAGTAATCGGGATCAAAGGCACGGGCTGCTTCAATGCCTTGGGACAGTGCCCAGAGCTTACCTGACCAGCCGAGGGGGAGCGGTGTGCCCTCGATAATTGTCAGGCGATCGCCCTGACCGAGATCAAGAGCCGTTTGGCGAGCGATGTCTCCTGTGCCATCGTCACTTTGATCGTCCACCACAATCAGGTGGAGGGGTCCTGCGTAGTCCTGTTCTAGGAGCGATCGCACACTGGTGCCAATCACCGCCGCCTCATTGCGGGCTGGAATGACAATCACGACCGTTGGCCAAACCTTCAGATCTCCCCCCTGTAGCCGCTGATCCGGGCGCCAAAACTCTCCCCAAAACAGCAGCAAAACCAGCCAGATCAAAAGGGAAAGACCTGTGACACTCAACAGGATAGAGATCAACACGGGGGGCATAGTCATCACCATTCGCTATCGAGGACTTCCTCAGCCATGGGATTGAGGTGCTGATGTTGCTGCCGTCGCGATCGCCGACGATATTTTTTCGGATCCAAGAGGGGTTCAAGGCGCTGCTGACCTTGGCGGTCACTCTTGGCCTTCACTGGGGGCACCTTCCCCAAGGATGGCTCTGAACTAGCGATTGTTTCTAGCTGGTGTAAATACGCAATGTAGAGGGGGTAGCGCTCCCAGTTGCCACGGACACAGCAGCCCGGTTCCTGATCGTGGCGACAGTTATCAAAGAGGCACTGATTCTTGCTTAGCCGTTGGCGAATCTCCGGAAAAGCCGCCGCCAATTGCTGCGGATCTGGGGGCAATTCCGGTTGGTTAAAGCCCGGTGTATCGGCAATCCAGCCCCCCGCCGGTAGGGGAAAGAGTTCCACATGGCGTGTAGTGTGCCGTCCTCGATGCCAGTGATCGGAGACCACGCTGACGCGAATATCCTCCCGAGGTGTAAGATGGCGGATCAAGCTACTTTTGCCCACCCCCGAGGGGCCACAGACGACCGTGATTTGATTGGCCAGATGGGGACGCAGAGCCTGCCAAGCTGTTCCTTGGGTAAGGCTGAGGACATGGCAACGATAGCCCCATTGTTGCAGGCGATCGCGCCACTGCTGTTGCGCTTGGGGAGAAACCAAATCCGCTTTGGTAAAAACCACCTGAATTTCAACATTTAACCCTTCAGCGGTCAAAAGGAAGCGGGTAATTTGATGGACATCCGCAGGGGGGTCGACCAAGGCAAAAAGCAGCAAAATCTGATCTACATTGGCAATTGCCGGGCGGGGCAATTGATTGCGGCGGGGCAAAATCTCAGCGATCGCCCCCCGTTGTCCTGGCCAATCGGGATGGCTCACCACCACCCAATCTCCCACGCAGATCTGTTGCCCCATCTTCTTGAGGCGAGCACGGCGCACGCAGAGGAGTTCCTCAACCCCATTGGTGGGTTCCCGTAGGCGGACACGATAGTAATTGGCCTGGACAGCTCGCACCAAGCCCACCAGCTCACTCATGCGGGACGCTGCACCTGAAGGGCAAAATAGTCCTGCCGTGGCTCAATTCTGAGAACCTCATAGCCCGCCATCCGCAAACTATCGGGCACCTGCTCAATGGGTTCGCCCGCATCCAACCACACCTCAAGGGGCTGCTGGGGGGGCAACTGTTGCAGGCGCAGTTTCGTGCGCACAAAGTTCAAAGGACAGGGTGTTCCCCGTAGATCCAATGTTTCCATGGCAGGGCCAGTAACCAACTGCAACTATCTTCCCAAAAAGGCGACCACCTTGGCGAATACCTGCTCTCGCTCCACATCCAGGGGGAGCAAATGATCCGAATCCTTGAGCCAATGCAATTCCTTGTTGGGACTGCCTAAGTCTTCATAGATCCTCTGTGCCCCTTGGGGGTCCACGATGGTGTCGGCGCGACTTTGGAGAATCAGTGTCGGTGTTGTGATCATGGGCAGCTCCTGCTCCACTTGGGCAATGAGGTCGAGGGCACTGCCTACTGCCTGTAAATTGAAACTCTTAAAAAAACAGGCTTCTTCCGCTGCTTGGCGCAGAGCGCGATCGCGAATCGGTAGGCTCCGCCGAGGTACCCAAGGAATCCAGCGACCAAGGGACCGCACCAGCCTCTCGGGTCTGACGGCGGAAAACCAAGGTCGATAGATGCGCAAAAAGGGCGCAAGGAGCACTAGGGCATCAACGGAATAGTGATAGGCAAGATGGAGGGCTAGGGTTCCTCCTGTGGAAAAGCCAACCACCGCAACCGTTGAGTAGCTCTCTCGCAAGACTTGGAAGGCGGTGACGACGGCCTCATACCACTGCGGCCATGTCGAGGCGGGCATTTGGGCACTGGGGCGATCGTGCCCCGGATACAGAATGCCCTGAACCGTCCAGCCCGTTTCATAGAGAACTTCTCCCAAAAGCTGCAGTTCATAAGCCCCACCCCCCAAGCCATGGAGGAGCAAACAGGCGCGATCGCCCGCCCTATGGCCATAGAAAAAGGGAAGATTGACCAGACTCACAATACCCTCGAGCCCTTCATGCAACCACCATAAAAAATCTACCCCGATCGCTCGAGGTAGAGGAGGCGGCGTTCACCTAGGCAGCAGTTGCCCAGTGAGCCTAAAAGCGCTCGTGGAACGTGCGGTTAATAACATCCAACTGTTGTTCGCGGGTGAGTTTAATGAAATTCACCGCATATCCAGACACCCGAATGGTGAGTTGTGGGTACAGTTCAGGGTGATCCATAGCATCTAGCAACATTTCGCGGTTGAGCACGTTGACGTTGATGTGGAAGCCCTGATCATGGATGTACCCATCCAACATATTCACCAGGTTGCTGATTTGATCTTCCCGGGTCTTGCCAAGGGCACTAGGCACGATAGAGAAGGTATTGGAGATGCCATCTTGGGCATGGATATAGGGCAACTTGGCCACGGACGCTAGTGAGGCGATCGCCCCTTTGGTATCGCGACCGTGCATGGGGTTGGCCCCTGGCGCAAAAGGTTCACCCGCCTTGCGGCCATCGGGAGTACTGCCGGTTTTCTTGCCATAGACGACGTTGGAGGTAATCGTCAGGATTGACTGGGTGGGCACCGCATTGCGGTAGGTTTTGTGTTTGCGGACTTCGTTCATGAAGGTTTCCACGACCCACACCGCAAGACTATCCACGCGATCGTCATTGTTGCCGTACTTCGGAAAGTCGCCCTTGATCTCGTAGTCCACGGCCAACCCTTCGGCATTCCGGATTACTTTCACCTCGGCGTACTTAATGGCCGAGAGGGCATCCGCCACCACCGATAGACCAGCCACCCCACAGGCCATTGTGCGGAAGACATCGCGATCGTGGAGCGCCATCTCCAGCCGCTCATAGCAGTACTTATCGTGCATATAGTGGATGACGTTAAGGGTATTTACATACACCTTCGCCAACCAAGCCATCATCTGCTCAAAGCGTGGCAGCACCTCTTCCCACTTCAGTGTGTCGCCGGTAATTGGGGCAAACATCGGTGCCACCTGCTGACCAGAGACTTCATCCCGACCACCGTTGATTGCGTAGAGGAGGGCTTTGGCCAAGTTCACCCGTGCCCCAAAGAATTGCATTTGTTTGCCGACTCGCATCGCCGAAACGCAGCAGGCGATCGCGTAGTCATCCCCCCAGTAGGGACGCATCAAGTCGTCGTTTTCGTATTGGATGGAACTGGTGTCAATGGACACTTGAGCACAGAAACGCTTGAAGGCCTCTGGCAAGTTTTCCGACCACAGCACCGTCAGGTTGGGTTCGGGGGCAGGCCCCAGGGTATAGAGGGTATTCAAAATACGGAAGCTGGTTTTCGTCACCAACGGGCGACCATCGAGACCCATACCGCCAATGGACTCCGTGACCCACGTGGGATCCCCAGAGAAGAGTTCATTGTATTCCGGCGTCCGCAGGAAGCGCACCATCCGCAGTTTCATGACAAAGTGGTCAATCCACTCTTGAATGTCGGCTTCTGTGGCTGTGCCCTGACGCAAATCTCGCTCAAAGTAAATGTCAAGAAAGGTTGAGACCCGCCCAAGGGACATGGCAGCGCCGTTTTGTTCTTTGACCGCCGCCAGGTAGCCAAAGTAGAGCCACTGAATAGCCTCTTTGCCATTGGCCGCTGGCCGCGAAATATCAAAGCCATAGCTGGCGGCCATTTCCTTGAGTTCATTGAGGGCTTTGATTTGCTCTGAGAGCTCTTCTCGCAGGCGGATGGTTTCTTCATCCATGACATCGACTTCAAGGGAGGCCTGCTGCGCCTGTTTGTCGGCAATCAAGCGATCTACCCCGTAGAGCGGCACGCGGCGATAGTCACCAATAATCCGACCCCGGCCGTAGGCATCTGGCAGTCCGGTAATGATTCCCGATTTACGGCAGCGGCGCATTTCGGGTGTGTAGGCATCAAAGACGCCATCGTTGTGGGTTTTGCGATATTTGGTAAAGATTTCCTTCGTGCGCGGATCTAGTTCATAGCCGTAGGCCTTGAGGGCGGTTTCAACCACGCGAATGCCGCCAAAGGGCATAATCGCCCGTTTCAAGGGCTTATCGGTTTGCAGGCCAACGATTTGCTCCAGCTCCCGATCGATGTAACCCGGTGGGTGGGCTGTGATTGAGGAAGGCACGCTGGTGTCGGCATCAAGGACGCCTTTTTCGCGCTCTAGAGCCATCAGTGCACGCACTTTTGCCCAGAGTTGCTGGGTGCGATCGCTGGCGCCTACGAGGAAGGAAGCATCTCCGGTGTAGGGGGTATAGTTGCGCTGAATAAAGTCGCGCACATCAATGTGCTCAACCCAGTCACCCCCTGTAAATCCTTGCCATGCCGCTTCGGGCAATTCTGTGTAGCGTGTAGTGTAGCGTGTACAGTTCATAGTCCATGTTCCTCATCAAGTGGGCAGCAACTTCTCGCGATCGCCTGTAACCGATAGCGATCGCTCCTTCCAACCAGCAAGAACCTGCTAACTGCAACTGCTAGAAAATGCGTAAGAGATTAAAAAATTGCCCTCAATCCACAAATGCCAATCAACCTTTTGTAGGCCAAGCCCCATCACTATTTTTCGGCCTGCTTACACCTACACCTTCATTATAACCCTTCGGCTCTAGGAGCTTCTTTTACGAAGTTTTTGTGAAAATGTTGCGAAACACAAATCTTTTTTTCATTTGTTTAGGCTGCGATCGCCTCCATTTCGGAGGCCATTTGCAAGCGCTCAATCGCTGCATCGAGGAGAGCTAAACCAGCCTCTAGGGTTTCAATGCGACACAATTCACTGCGCAGTTCTGCTGCATCGGCAAAGCCCTTGGCGTACCACGTCAAATGCTTACGCGCTTGGCGAATCCCCCGTTCCCCTTTGTACTCCCAGAGGGCAATCAGATGATCTCGCGCACATTGCAGACGCTCAACCACCGTTGGCGCAGGCCGCAATTCCCCCGTTTTCAAAAAGTGATCAATTTCTCCCACCAAGAAGGGATATCCCATCGTTCCCCGCGAGCACATCACCCCATCTGCCCCGGTTTGCTCCAAGCAGCGGACTGCCGCCTCTACCGAGAAAATATCGCCATTGGCAATCACGGGAATACTGACGCGCTCCTTCACCCGCGCAATCCACTCCCAGCGGGCTGGGCCATTAAAGCCCTGGGCACGGGTACGCCCATGAACCGTAATCATTGCCGCACCAGCATCTTCCATCGCCTTGGCAAAGTCAAGGATATTGATTTCCTCATCACTCCAGCCAATGCGAGTTTTCACCGTGACTGGCACAGGCACCGCCTTTGAGACCGTACGCACAATGGTTACTGCTGTTTGTACATCCCGCAGTAGGGAAGAACCACCGCCATTCTTCGTGATTTTATTCACGGGGCAGCCCATATTGATGTCCACGGTGTCTGCCCCTTCAGCCACTGCCTTTATCGCGGCTTCTGCGAGAAAATCAGGCCGACAGTCAAAAAGCTGAATACTGATGGGATGCTCATTCGCATCCACTTCCATAATCCGGGGTAATGTTTTCAGATAGTGCAGCCCCGACGCACTGACCATCTCGGTATACATCATCGACTCAGGGGCATAGCGGCGCACTAAGCGGCGAAAGACGAGGTCCGTTACACCTGCTAAAGGGGACTGCAATACCCGACTATTGACCCTAACAGAGCCAATCTGCAGTGGCGTGGCTAAACGGGCTTTGAGCGCTGGTGACAGGGTTGGCGTGCTCATAAAATGACTAGCTTAACAACCGATACTTGGAAACTCAAAGTACTGAGGGAAGCTAATTAATTCTATCAAAAGCTCGCCCGTCAACCTACCGCTGGTTCCTTACATCACATTTTTAATTTCACTTTGAATTTTTAATTTCACTTTGATAGGCTGCATAAACCGCTTGAACATTGTACCAGTTCAAAAAGATGCGAGCCACCTCAAGGGCATCTTGGGGGCGACCGATGTTAATCAACCATTGCAACAGGGGTGCCAGGGTTTTTTCATTGAGCATACCACCGAGGGATAGGATTGCCCAAAGAAGGTAATGAAAAGGGGTCATTTGAATCATGAGCTTCACTTCCCAAATCGGATGCTTTTTATAGAACAAGACCCCCATTCTCCCCCTTTCAATCTCTTTCTGAATGAGGGCAGGCACTTGGCTGAGGGAAAAGGAGGGATGCCAGTGGTAGCCAACTGCTTCAGGGCACTTCAGTAATCGTAAACCTAATTTTTTTAGGCGCACCCCTAGTTCTAAATCTTCCCAGCCGTAGAGTTGAAACTGGGTATCAAAGAGGCCTGCCTTTTCCAACCAGTGGCGGGCGATCGCCACATTTCCCGTTGCAAAATAGGCAGCTGAAAAATCAGTTATCTTATATGGCTCTGAAGTTGGATCTTCAAAATTACAGGTATTAATCACACGCCCATAGGAAAAGGCAGGAACCTGAGTCACATCCTCTATTCCAAGGCGTTTTTGTTCTCGCATTAAGCGCCGCACATGGGCATCTAAGAAGGTTGAAGTCACAACTAAGTCGCTATCAATAAAAATCATCCAGTCACCCTGAGCTGCTTGGATACCTAAGTTGCGAGCAGCTGCAGGACCAAGATGCTCCTGTTGCAACCATTGCACACAGGGAAATTCATGACGATGCTCTTTGAGCCACTCAACCGTATTGTCCGTTGAACCATCGTCAACAATAATGACTTCATAGCCCTTGATGCCCAGATCAGGATGCCATCTTTGATGGGCGATCGCCCGCACACACTTTTCTAAAATCGGCAAACGATTATAGGTAGGAATTACAACGCTAAAAAACATGATCACTCCCGAAACGTGGTCTTGAGCTCCTCAACTAGCTTGTTCTATCTAAAACCCAACTATGAAGACGGTGAGAACAAAGGCGCAGAAACGCATGGTCAAGGTTTTTTTCTGCTTCTGTTCCTTTATAACATTGCTTTAGCTGCCACAGGAGTTGGAATGTTTTCCATGGGTCTTTCTCTGCTTCCTGAGCCTCAGTTCGCGCAATACCTAACTTGACACTTAGGAGTTGCTGCCAGTGGCGCGAACGAATCCGTTGACTATTTTGAGCTTGCTGGCGGCGGTAAAGGCTGGAGGTTTGTTTCCGATGCGTCCGGTATTGGAGAAGTGCCTCCGGGAGATTCCCCATCTTGAACCCTGCTGCCCATGCCCGCTGCCATAGATCATAATCTTCCACCAGTGGCCACTCAGAGGAGTACCTCAGCTCCTTGAATACCTCCGAGCGACCGATCACAGATGGATGGGCAAAAGGTACACCAAACAACAGCTCTGCTTCACAACCTTCATGGGAATAGGGATAGTGCCAGTAACCAGTTGCTGTGCCGATGAGTTGAACCGATGCGCCACAAATATCTAATTTCTTCTCCCAAAGAAAGTTAAGCTGAGATGCGAACCTGTGAGGTAGAGCCACGTCATCTGCATCCATTCTGGCGATATACTCACCCCCAGCAATTTCAATTGCTTGATTCAGTGTTTTGACTAAACCTTGGTTAGATTGGTTGATTAAGCAAATACGAGAATCAATTTTTGCATAATTCGACAATATTTCAAATGATTTATCCAAGGAACCATCATTAATTATAATCAACTCAAAATTATCAACGGTTTGACTAATGATGGACCCCATAGCTAAATGAAGATATTTTTCGGAATTGTAAACAGGCAAGATCACTGAAATAAGTGGCTTATTAATGACATTCATGATGAAATTATTAACAAAAATAGCGATTGAAGAGAGAGTTAAAAATAGTCGCTCACTCGAAGGTGTATTGCAAAAGAGCCATGGCCCCCATTGCCAGGCCAGCCCCGACTGTGGTGTTAATACCATTGACCAGTTCATTGCTGAGCCAAGGGTAGCGTCCCTGCAGCGTTGCTCCCACTAGACTCTCCACAAGATTGGCAAAGAAAGCAGCAAGGATGCAAATGGGAATGGCGATCGCCCCCATCAAGCCCACACTCCAGCCTAGCAGAGCAATTGCAGTCGCACCAACTAGCCCCGCCAGGGTTCCCTCTAGGCTCACGGCACCTTCAGTGCCCCGCGGCACAGGTTGCAGTGTGGTGATGAGGAACGTGCGCTGGCCATAGGCTTTGCCTACTTCACTGGCACAGGTGTCCGACAGCTTCGTACTAAAACTGGCAACAAACGCCACTAGGAATAACTCCCGCCATTGGGGAAGTAAAACTACAAGGAGTGCGCAGACAGTCCCTGTAAAAGCCGAGCCCCAGACGTTCTCCGGTCCGCGCGCCCCTGAGCGTTTTTCCGCAATACCAGCGGCCTCTTTTTCGGTCATACCGAGGCGGGTGACAGCTGAACCAACAAGGAAATAGACCATGACAATCAGATAGCCTTGCCAGCTTAAGGTGCCCCAAATCAGCACGCCGAGGAGCCACGCATGGAAAAGTCCTGCTGGGGTGAGTAATTTTTGCCGGGTCAGAAGGGCGATCGCGCCAAGGACGGTATTGAGCAAAACACCCATCCACCAAGGATTCAGTAACAGGATGCCATCCACGAGAACCGCCCTCCGACTGTACTGGCAGCACCTTATCATACTTTTCAGACATAGAGGACAGATGATGATCACTTGGCTATTGGAACCACTACAACACGCGTTTATGGTCAAGGCACTGGGAGTAAGCACCCTTGTGGGCGGCGTTTGTGCCGTATTGTCTTGTTTTTTGACCCTGAAGGGCTGGGCACTGATGGGGGATGCCGTGTCCCATGCAGTCTTACCTGGTGTGGTTTTGGCCTACTGGCTAGGGTTACCCCTTGCTTTGGGAGCTTTTGTCTTTGGTCTGATGGCCGTGACCCTGATTGGTTTCATTCAGCAGCAGACAAGGGTAAAGGAGGATACCGTTATTGGCTTGGTGTTTACGGGCTTTTTTGCCTTGGGGTTGGTGTTGCTCTCGAAAACCGCCAGTAGCGTTGACCTGATGCACATTCTCTTTGGGAATGTCTTGGGCATTAGCGATCGCGACCTCTGGCAAACGGTCATTGTTAGCCTCATGACACTGATCACGATCGCTCTCCTGCATCGCGACTTGATCCTCTTTTGCTTTGATCCGACCCATGCCCGCACCATTGGTCTGAATACAACGCTGCTGTACTATCTTCTGCTGGCGTTGCTATCCCTAACCACTGTGGCTGCCCTGCAAACCGTGGGCATCATTCTCGTTGTGGCGATGCTAATTACACCGGGGGCAACCGCCTATTTGCTGAGCGATCGCTTTGGCATCATGGTACTGATTGCCCTAGCCGTGGGTGGTCTTGGCAGTTTACTGGGCACCTACATCAGTTACTACCTTGATGTGTCAACGGGTGGCTGTATTGTTGTCCTGCAAGCAGTGATTTTTTTCCTGACGATGATTTTTGCCCCCAAGCATGGTCTTTTGGCCAAAGCCCGCTCTCCCCTGAGTTAGGCTGAAGGATTAGATTATTTTTATTTTCTGAGGTGTTGCCGATGCCTTTGCTAGAGTTCATGATATAGTTGCCCCATATTTATCATGGGTGAAGAAGTTGCGTTATGGAGTCAGATCAACGGTGGCCTACGGAACCTGTTCCCTCTGAAGTCCGCGCCTCCTTTGTCTTGGGAGAGGTAGGCATTGCATCTGGCAACAGTGACCATGGCGCACCAGCCGATGTGTTAAGGAGTTATGACAGCTTGGTGGAAACTTCAGCGGCGCGCATCAAAGTGATTGGTGTCGGTGGTGGCGGTGGCAATGCAGTTAACCGCATGATTGCCAGTAATGTGGCTGGTGTTGAATTTTGGTGCGTCAATACTGATGCCCAGGCGCTCGCCCAATCCCAAGCCCACCGCTGCCTGCAAATTGGCCAGAAACTCACCCGTGGTCTTGGTGCAGGTGGCAACCCTGCCATTGGTCAAAAGGCGGCTGAAGAATCCCGTGAAGACCTTGCTGCGGCGCTCAAGGATGCTGATTTGATTTTCATTACCTGTGGCATGGGTGGCGGTACTGGCACTGGTGCTGCCCCAATTGTGGCGGAAGTGGCCAAGGAACAGGGAGCCCTAACCGTGGCAGTGGTGACCCGCCCCTTTACCTTTGAGGGTCGTCGTCGAGCGAGCCAAGCCGATGAAGGGATTGAAGCACTGCAAAGTCGCGTTGATACCCTAATCGTGATTCCCAATGACAAGATTCTCTCGGTGATCTCTGAGCAAACATCGGTTCAGGATGCGTTTCGCGTTGCCGATGATGTGCTGCGCCAAGGGGTTCAGGGGATTTCCGACATTATTAACCTGCCGGGGCTGATTAACGTGGATTTTGCCGATATTCGCTCGGTGATGGCTGATGCCGGTTCTGCCATGATGGGCATTGGTATTGCCTCTGGAAAGTCACGAGCCACTGAAGCCGCCCTCAGTGCCATTTCCTCACCGCTACTGGAGGGGTCTATCGAGGGTGCCAAGGGCGTTGTCTTTAACATTACAGGGGGCACAGATCTCACCCTCCATGAAGTCAATGCTGCTGCAGAGGTCATTTACAATGTGGCCGATGCCAACGCCAATATCATCTTTGGTGCTGTGATTGATCCCCAAATGCAAGGGGAAGTTCAAATCACCGTTATCGCCACTGGCTTTAGTGGTGAACCCATGAGCCGCAGCCGTACCACAACCAAGACAACACCCCTGACGAACCGCCCCCTAACAACGGCACCTCCCACTCCTGAAGCACCTGCACCAGAGGTTGAAGCCAAACCCAGGTTGGATATTCCTGAGTTTCTCCAGCGACGGCGACCAACCCCCTAGGTATACAAGGCACCCATCCTTAAAGACCCAATTCACGAGCGATCGCTCGTAGCCCCTCGCGGTAGGAGGGATAGCGGAGTTGAACCCCTAAAGCCTGCTTGATTTTGTCATTGCGCACTCGCCGAGATTCACGCCAAAAAGATTGAGCCATTGGACTCAGATTGGCCACCTTCAAGGGTATGGCTGGTGGTGCTGGACGACCTAAAAGACGATAGGCCTCGAGTAAAACAGGGAGCGACTCTGAGGGTTGATCATCACTCAGGTTATAGATTTCCTGCGGGGTAGGCCGTGCCAGCGATCGCTCAAGGGTTTGGACAATATCCGCCACATGGATACGGCAAAAGTAGTGCCCCGGCTTATCAATGAGTTGAACATCGCCTTTGAGAATGCGAGCGATAGGATTGCGTCCTTCTCCGGGGCCATAGATGCCGGGGAGGCGAAAAATGTGGGTAGGCAGATTGGCGTTGAGAAAGATTTGCTCAATCCTGACGCGGTGTTGTGAACGCAAATTTTGAGGGTTGACGGGTGTCGTTTCATCTACCCAGCCCCCTTGGCGATCGCCATAGACCCCCGTTGTCGAAAGATAGCCAAACCATTGCAGATTCAGTTTTTCTAACTGAGGCAACAGTGCTAGCGCAACCGCATCCTCCCCTTGGCGATCGGGGGGAATACTATTGAGGACGTGGGTTACCCCCTCAAGGGCAGCTGGTACTAGGGGAAATTGCTCCCCCTGCTGCTCCCATTTAAAAGGAAAACAGGGAATAGCGCTGAGTTCTGGCGGCAGCTCCCCCCGACGGTTGGTAATGACCACATCAATGCCTTGGGCTTGGAGCGATCGCGCTAACCAAGTTCCTGTATAACCACAACCCAGAATCAGAACCCGCATTGCGCGCTAGTCTTGGGAAGAGACTGCCGGTGCCTCCACCAAGCGCACCTTCGTAGCCAAGCCCAGCAATTGCAAGAAGCGAATGGTGAGCCACGTCAGATCCAGCTCCCACCACTGCAAACCATGGCGTGCCGAGTATTGATAGGCGTGGTGATTATTGTGCCAGCCCTCACCAAAGGTTAACAGGGCTACCCACCAGCAATTCGTTGAGTGATCCGTAGTTTCAAACGTGCGATAGCCAAAGGTATGGGTAGCACTATTGACCAGCCAAGTGGTGTGATAGACGGTTACAAGCCGCACAAAAATTCCCCAAACCACAAATGGCCAGCCCCCCCAAAGATAAAGGACAATGGCCAAGACCACCTGAATGGGAAGAAAGTACTTGTCAAGGAATTGATAGACGGGGTCATCAGCAATATCTTTGGTGAAACGGGGAATTTCTGCCTCCGCCGGCACCTCACGAAACATCCATTCAATATGGCTCCACCAAAAGCCCTTACGGGAATCGTGGTGATCATTCGGTTGATCGGAGTACAGATGGTGATGGCGGTGCAGCCCAACCCACCAAATCGGCCCCCCTTGCATTGAGAGCGTGCCGCAAAAGACCAGGAAATACTCCAGCCACTTGGGAACTTGGAAGCTACGATGGGAGACCAGACGGTGCCAACCAAGGGTAATACCGATGCCAGCGGTTAACCAGTGGAGCACAAGGGCCAGCAGGACTGCTCTCCAGCTAAACATGCTGGGTAAAAAAGCAAGAAGAGCACCGAGGTGTACAAAAATAATAAAGGTCGCCGTAGGCCAGGCAATGGGGGGTTTGGCAACGGTCGCTTGGGTCATGAACACATCCTTAAAACAACTGAATAGGTTGCTGTTCCCTCTAGACTGAGCTTGAACAACACCCATCAGACTTTAGTATAACGAGCTACGGTTGAGTATCTTTACTTAAGAATGTTGTGCCCAAGACGAATGATTGAGCCTTTGCTTCTAGAAATTCCCTCTGGTGGGGGAAGTCTCTGGGGAAAGTGTCCCCGAAAATAGCAGGCATCATACCAAATAGCAGGCTGATTATTTCATTGTCTATGGTTTTGTAACGAAATGTTGCATTTTCTCAGATTGATCCCTAGGATAGAGGGTAAGGTGTGGTAGTTATAGGAATCATGAAAACGCCACGTTGGACACGACTCATTGACTTCCTACAGCGGGAGATGGCACTGCCCACCGCTGCCATTGACTTTGGCCTCAAGCACTGCGATGAGCAGGTGAATCTGTTGCCGGTTGTTCTTTGGCAGTATGGCTTGGTGAGCCTTGAGCAGCTTGACCGCATCTTCGATTGGCTAGAAGCTAGTCAGCCCTAGGGGCGCTCTCAGGATTCCTTTATTTATTTAGGCTTAATGAATTAGTGTTTCCTTAGCAACAAAGTCGTAGCTTTGGGAAATCCCTAACTGTTGAGGCACAGAGATGGGACTTTGCCAGCCCACGGGTTCAATTGACAACAGGGATGAAGGGACTTTGAACGTTCCCCAGAGATGAACCTTCTTACCGAGTAGCTCTGGTGGAACCGTAATTTTGTAACTACAACTATTGCTACCAGTAGGTGACAAAGTAGCGGTAGCACCTCCTACTGGAAAGCTGCCGGGAGGATGCAGTGTAGCATTAATCACAATCTCATTGCAGGAGATGGAATGAGATTTAGTAACCTTCCCGATGATGGTAGGGCGCACCTGCAGATTGCTTGGGATTTTGAATTCCACATTATTACTTGGTCGTTGCGATTGCAGGGTCTGGGTGGAAGCTAGAGGTACAGCACGGCTCACAGCGGGGCTGAGGGCAACGGCGAGGCAAGCGAGAAGTAAGCCTTTTTGATTCAGCATTGGGTGTCCTTTGTGTAAGTGGAGAGAACGGTTTTGTCTAGCCCCTTCCGGGGTGAATACTCTTATCCTAGATGGGTTGACTAAGAGCAGCGGTGGTATTTCTCACCCGTAACTGATGATGCTCATCACCAAGGGCGGTGACCATTGCAACCGTTGAATGGAGGAATTGACCAGTAGAACGTCTTAGCTATATTGCTAAATAGAAAATAATTTGCAAGAAATTAATAAAAGTATTCCTGTCAATCCTAAGGCCATGAGGTAAATCTGGCGGCTAAGGTCAAGCGCAGACCAGATCGTTTTTTGATCAAGGGAGTGTAACGGTTCTCCTAAAAAGGGTTTCACCTTCACCGTGCCGCGGTAGATATTCGTGCCCCCCAGACGTACCCCCAAGGCCGCTGCATAGGCACACTCACTCCAACCAGAATTGGGACTCGGATCCTTGGGAGCATCACGGCAACACCATTGCCACACTCGCTGCCACTGCCCGGAGCAGAGGGCAACGAGAAAGACCAACAACCGACAGGGCAACCATGTGAGGACATCATCAGTTTTGGCGGCAAACCACCCCCAATGGGTGTAGGGTGGCTCACGGTAGCCGATCATCGAGTCCAAGGTGCTGGCGGCTTTATAGGCCATGACCAGCGGCAAGGGACTCACTTGCGGCACGATCAGGGTGGCGATCGCCCCATAAAAAAGTGGTGCCATCATGCCATCGGTGGTATTTTCACTTACGGTTTCCAGAACTGCCCGCAGAATTTCAGGTGCCTCTAGGTGGGCAGTTTCGCGACCCACATACTTGGCTAAGGACTGGCGTGCCCCTTCAAGATTGCCAGTTGCCAAAGGTGCCAATACCTCTGCTGCTGCATCCCGTAGACTACGACCCGCAAAGCCACTGGCGGTACCCACAACTGCAACTCCCCAAGCGAGGAGGGGTGAAATTGCCATCCCCAGTGCCACTAAGCCCCAACTGATTAGGGCAGAACCTAGGATTAAGCTCAGTGTAAGCAGTGCCCCCCCCAACCGCTGTCCCCAAACTGGCCAGCCTTGGCCATAGTTGAACCAATGGCTGAGGAATTGGATATAGGCTCCCATCCAGCGTACCGGGTGTGGCCAGCCCCAAGGATCTCCAAAACCAAAGTCAAGGAGGGCCGCGGCCAGAAGAATCGTGTAGGCAATCAGTGGGCAAGACACAGGAACGATCAACGGGGGTCATCGCTCATTTTAGGGTTTTAGCGCCATCCAGCCCGGTCCATAATCCGCAGTGCTTCAGCATTGTTGCGGCCAAAAACTGCTGCATTGACACGTTGTCCTCGGAAATTGCCAAACCGTTGCACAATCGGATGCACGGGTACCCCCGAGCGGACCGGATATTCAAAGTTGGCCATTGCAAACATTTCTTGCGCCTTCGGACTCACCAGATACTCCAAAAAGCGAATTGCCGCCTGACGATTGGGGGCGCCAGCTACCACACCGCCGCCACAGATATTTACATGGGCACCACGATCGCGCTGGTTGGGGAAAAATAAGCCCACCTTCTCAGCAACTGCTCGATCTTCTGCTTTATCTGAGGCAATCAACCGTGCTAAATAGTAGTGATTTGCAATTGCAATGCTGCCAACACCCGCTGCGCAGGCACGAATTTGAGCGGTATCATTTCCCTCGGGGGGGCGGGCAAAGTTTTGGGCTAGGCCCCTTGCCCATTGTTCCGTTTTTTGAGCACCATGAATTGCTAGCAATGACCCCGTGAGGGACTGATTGTAGATATTGCTGGAACTGCGACAGAGAACCTGCCGCCGCCACTTCGGATTAGCCAGATCCTCGTAGGTGGAGAGTTGGTTGGGATCCACTTTGGATTTATTGTAAATGAGGACACGCACCCGCCGCGAGAGACCAAACCAGTGTCCTTGAGGCTCCCGTAGGTTTGCTGGCACAATGCTGTTGAGTACCCTTGACTGAATTGGCTGCAAAATACCGGCTTCCTGTGCTCGCCACAAGCGACCTGCATCCACAGTAATCAGGACATCGGCAGGACTGCGACTCCCTTCACTGCGAATCCGTTCAATCAGAGCATCAGCTTCAGCCTCAATAATGTTGACGCGAATCCCGGTCTGCTGCGTAAAACCGTTGTAGAGGGCTTTGTCTGTGTCGTAGTGCCGTGCCGAATAAACATTGATCACACCTCCTGAGGACTGTTGCGCATAGCTTGATTCAGTGTTTTGGTTCCAGAGGGAGTGGGTTACATAAGCTGTTGCTGCGGCGCCCATGCCGAGGAATACACGGCGACCTACTTTCTCCATACTTGAGAATCTCTCCTAAAATTAATCTGAGGAATATTCTAGGGCTGGACGGGCAGTTTTGCAACTCTTTCGCAATAAGTTTAGCCTTTGCTGTACCACCACTGGCGATCGCTTGCAGCCAGCTCTACCCAATAGAGGGTTATGACCATCATGGTGTTTGTTTCAATGTGGCGTACCCAATAGCTGGGATGCCGTTTTGTAGCACTATCGAGGACAAGCCGCCGGCCAATGCGTCGCCAACTAGGTTCTTTGCTGCGCCAAGCAATACGACAACAGGGCCACGGTAACTGTTCCCGATCAAAAAGGCGACAACAGGCCCCCGCTACCTCATAGCTAAAGGAATAACCCGGACTGTAAAAACGCGTGCCGGTAGGCCAAAGGAGTGGGAATTCTCTGGTTGCGGAGGAGGCAATCAAGGAAATACACCAGGGTGCAGACCAGTTCTCCAATGTATCAGCAGA
>NZ_DVDW01000001.1:0-33170 GCF_015296045.1 Thermosynechococcus sp. M3746_W2019_013
TGGGGGGGAGGTGCCTCTTGGGCAAAATAACCTGGTGGTGCAAGCTCCCACTAAGCGCGCACCTGCTGGTATTGAAGTTGCCCCAATGAGCACTCCCCCAGCTGAAACAACCCCCATCCCTGCAACTACCCTGCGTGAGGTGAAAACCTATTTTCAAGACCGTTGGCGCCCGCCGGCCAGCCTAGACACGAGTCTGGAGTACCGCATTGTCCTCAATCCCGATGGCACCCTTGCCCAAGCACTGCCCCTGAATGGTGCGGCAGTTCGTTTTATTGATCGCACGCCAATACCTTTACAGCAAAGTCCTCTGGCCAGTCCCTTTGGGGGCGATCGCCCGATTTTACTGCGGTTGGTCTTGATGCCCTCTGGAAGCGTGCAAGTGCTGGGTGAAAATTGATGTTCTATGAAGCACTTGAAGAGACTGCGGGGGTAATAGTTGCAATTTCCTGCAAGCGTTTCTTGACTTCGGCAGCATTAGGATAGCGTTCCCGAGGATCGGGGTGGGTCAAGCAGTTAATCAAATCCACCATTAGCGGATCTAAATGGGGAATGTCCTCGGCATAGAGACGATACTCACGGGTGCCCCAGCGGAAATAGGTCTCCGGTTCATAGCCCGTGAGTAAATACACCATTGTTGCCCCCAAGGCAAACAGATCTGAGGCCGGCTCGGGTTTTCCCTCCTGTTGTTCTGGTGCCGAATAGCCCACAGTACCAATAAATGTTCCAGATTCAGAGGTTAAGACGGATGCTTTACCCCAGCCCACGAGCACGAGTTCTGTTGCTTGCCGTTTGACGTAGGGATGAATGAGATTGGAGGGACGAATGTGTAAATGCAACACAGGGGGGTCTTGCTGGTGCAGCATTTCAAGCAACTCACACACAGGAATGAGCCAACGACTGACCTCAATCACATTCATTGACCCTTGTTTTTGAACCCGCTGCTTGAGGGATTGGCCATAGACCATTTCCGAAACCAAATAGGAATCACGGCCGCACTGAAAGGCTTCCCAAAATTGGGGTAAGACCGGATGTTGGATGTTGCACAATTGCCGCGCTTGGCGCCGAAAGGCACGGATTTCCTCCCGTGAGGCAGCAAGACTATGTCCCTTAATCACTGCTGCTAGGCCACTGCGCCACCCCAAATAAATATTGCTTTGACCAAGGGCACGAATAATCTGGTAGTTACCGAGGGTTTTCCAGACCCGCAGAGGCACACCGCAATCAATGCAAAAAATATCGTTTTCTTGGGCATGGTTGTGCTGGCAATCGGGGGGAGCACGCCACTCGCTGAGTAAATGAACTGGCAGTTGACCTGTGACTGCAAACTCAGCCTCTTCCTCCTCTTGGGCGGTGACACTGCTACTACTGGAGGTGGGGGTGCTTTCTTCGGCACGGGATGGGGGTTCGGCCGCTGTACCAATGGCTTCTTCTTCCCCTGCATAGGTGCCCTTCTCAACATCTACTAAGCGACCTTCAGGCACCGTTTCCATGCGGGCACTGGGAGTGGCAGGACGCTGATCAGAACCAAGGCGAATTTGAATATTGGGGCCAGAGCGTGCCAAGCGCAGGATGCCACCATCCGTCAAGGTTGCCTGCTGAATGCGTTTGCCATCCAAATAGGTGCCGTTAGTGCCAAGGTTGACCACTTCCCATTGCAAACCATTACGACGGAGCTCCACATGGTGACGCGACACTACCGCGCTATAGAGCACGACATGATTATCAACTGCTCGGCCAATGCGGATAACATTTTCATTCTCAAAGGTCCAGCTTTGGACTGGGGTGGCTTGAACCGGATGGAGCAATGTCAATGTAATCACCTTGTCTAACCGCCTCTTCGTACCTGAATACACTCTAAAAGAACTAGGACATACGTTCATAGATAAAAGTGACTAAATCTCCCTTGCCCAATGCAATGCGATCGCCCGATTGCAGGCGGTGACGATTGCCCGGATATAGGGGAGTATTGTTAATGTAAGTTCCATTGGCACTTCCCACATCTTCAATATAGTGGGCATTCCCCTCAATGCGCAGATCCGCGTGGATACGGGAGACAATTTCTGAGTTGGGAAAGCCAGCCACATCAATATCGGGGGGAATACGATCATTGGGCTTGCCAATATGAATAACAGGACGCCCCGTGGGAATGTGCAGTTCGGTGCGAGTTTGCACATGAATCAGCTTAGCTTCAATAGTGGCAATCTCAACGGAGAAGACATGAGCCGGTGGTGGGGGCGGCGGGGATAGCCTTGGCAGGCGGCCTTGATGGGCAACGGGTCCCACTGTTGGTGCAGCACTGGCTGTCTGGTGCATCACCTCTGGCATTGGGGGTGGGCTGACGGCAATGCGACGCAAATTAAAACCACATTGGCCACAAAAACTAGCCTCTGGTTGAACTGGGGCACCACAATTTGGACACGGAGTCATACTGGGCATGGGCGAAAAGCACGCTTCACATTGAACAGCACCAACGGGATTGGGATGGAAACACTCGGAACAGATAATCATAGATATGATGCCCTATTCCACGACCCATCCAACCAACCTAAGATTCCCATGGCTTATCTCTATTTCCCGAGGTAAAGCTAAACAACCTAGCTTTCTCTACATTTAGGTTAGCTTTTACACCCCAATTCTATACGGGTTCATTGCCAAACGGCTGCTCATTGGGAACACCTAGAACCGACCACTGACATAATCGCGGGTTGAGGGATCTGCTGGCCTTTGAAAAAGTAAGGAGCTGGGAGCGTACTCAATCAGTTGCCCCGTTGTCTGTCCCTGGCTATTGGTTTGCAGGGCTAAAAAGGCCGTCCAGTCGGAAATCGGCGCTACCTGTGGCAGGTGATGGGTTGCCATGATCACAGTTAGGTGTGTTTGAGGTGACACAGACACTCCTCACATAAGGCGAGTAGCAGCAGTATCTAGCCCCATGCAGGGGTCATCCAGTAGCAAATCTCCGGTTGCAGGGCGATCGCCCACGCTAGGCAAAGACGCTATTGCTGCTCTAGGGGCAGGTGTAATGCCAGCTCGCCTAAATGATTTTTCAGAGTTTGCCACAGATCCACCTGTTCCAAGGAAGATTGCACAAGGGCATCGAGATCCCCCTGATAGCCATGCACACGGGCACTAAAGGCAACGTTGTCATAAATTGATTTTGGAAATAAAGACTGGGGCTTCAGGGGCATACGACAGCGCAGTTGTGATACATTCCACCTACTTGAGGGCATGCTGCCGATAGTGAATTTCTCCAGTCATGTGGAGATTCGGAAAAAGTTCAATCAAGCGGTTCAAACACCTTAACAGTAGGCTTGTGCCAGACCCCGAGGCACCGATCAATGTCACCCATTGTCGCGGGTAAATAGTGAGGCTGACATTCCTAAGCAGCGGTTGATTACGGGAGAACACACTCAGTTGGCGTACTTCGAGGAGGGTATCTTGGCCAATGGCAATAGGGTCAACAGTGGTCATCGGCAGGACTTGGGCAGCAGCGTCACTACCCATCTAAACCGTAATCTAAGCCGTAATGTTGAGCTACTGCATTAGTGTTGCTGAAGCTCCTCAGGGGAGGCGCCCGTTGGGGGAACAGCGGGTGCTGGCAATGGCGCAGGAAGACTGCGGTGGGTGGTACGCTCAAAGCCATGCAGAATCACATAAAAACAGGGAATGAGAAAGAGGGTGAGCAGTGTTGCCACCGCTAAGCCAGAAAACACAACAATGCCAAGGGGCTGCAAAAATTCTGAGCCTTCCCCTAGCCCCAATGCCAAGGGGAACATGCCCACCACCGTTGTAATCGTGGTCATCATAATCGGGCGCAGACGGACAGGGGCAGCTTTGCGAATGGCTTGGCTACGGCTACAGCCCTGCTGCTGGTAAATTTCGTTGGCCAGTTCCACCATGATGATGGCATTGTTGACGACAATTCCCACCAGTAAAATGGCCCCGACAATTACCGTGGCGCCAATGGCCGTCCGTGTCAGGTACAAGCCCCAAATTCCACCGGCCAGAGCCAAGGGAATGGTAAACATAATCACTAGGGGGTCAAGCAGCGAGTTGTACTGTACCGCCATGACCACAAACACGAGAAAGGCCGCCAAACTGCCCAAGACCCCTAAGGCCTGCTGCAATTGCTGATTGGCTTGAGCTGCTGTACTGGGCATCAGGGACACCCCCGGTGGGAACTCAAGCTCCCTCAGAATGGCGTTGGTCTCAGCAAGTGCCGCACTGAGACTGGCGCCTTCGACCAGATTACCCGCCAGCATAAAGACTTGCTGCCGATTGATCCGCCGAATTTCCGCCGGTGCTTGACTGGGTTCGATGCGAGCGACATCCCCAAGGCGGAGGGGATGGTTATTGGCGGTAAAAAGGGGAATCGTGGCCAGGTCGGCAGGGTTTTGGATGCTCTCACTGTTGAGTTGGACGCGAATATCGACGAGGCGATCGCCCCGTTGCAGCCGCGTTGGCACAAACCCCGTCAAGGCTGTTTGAATCGTCTGGCCAAGATTGAGGGTATTCAGCCCTAGTTCGCCGACCCGCTCCCAATCCGGCAAAATTTGAATTTCGGGTTGGGGAGGATCGGCATCGGGACGAAAGCGCACTAATGTGGCCTTTTCATCAAGGACTCGCAGGACTTGGCGACCAAAGCGGCTCAGGGTGTCTTCATCGTTGCCCCGTAGGATTACGTCCAGATCTGCGCCGCGCACGGGTGAGTTGGTGAGAATAATGCCACGCACCTGGCCAGGGCTCAGACGCAGCCGCACTCCCACCAGGTTGAGCTGATCAAGGGCTTGTGTGGCTACTGTGATATAGCGATCCACCTTAACACCCCGCCGCAGAATAATGTTGCTATTTGCCCGCAACGGATTGGCAATCGTATTCGTGCCAAGGAGGGCGCCACCCGTTGTGGTAAAGACTGCCTCTGTGCCGGGTTGGGCCATCAGCACCTCATCTACTGCCGCCATGACACGGCGACTCTGGGGCAGGGGTGTTCCGGGCGCAAAAATGGCGCTCAGGTTGACTTGACCAGTATTAATCCGTGGTAGCAACTCTTGGGGAATTTGCTGGCTGAGGAGCCAACTGCCACCGCCCAAGAGGGCGATCGCCAGCCCAACCACTAGCCAGCGTGCCCGTAGCACTTGCCCCAAGGCCCATTCATAGCGTCCCCTCAGCCAGAGGAACTTTTCATTAAAAAGGCGAATAAAGGCCACCTGCCGTAGGCGATTTTGCACCCGTACCCCCAAAAGGCGGGAGGCTAAGGCCGGCACCACCGTGAGTGCCACCAGCAGCGATGCGGCAACGGCAAAACTAATCGTTAGAATCAACTCATTAAAGAGCAGTGCAATCAAGCCCCCCAACAACAAAAAAGGCAAAATAGCAACCAAGTTAGTGAGGGTAGATGCTACAAGCGCTGATTCAATACCTTGGCTACGCCGTTTCACCTCCTCAAGGTACTGTTCTTGGATCATGTGCTGAGGGTCAATCTCCGCCAAAGTTTCTAACATCACAATGGCGTTATCCACGACGATGCCAACCCCGAGCGCCAGGCCACCCAAGCTAAAAACATTCAGAGAGAAATTAAATAGCCCCATCAGCAGCATCGCCGCCATCGTGGACAGGGGAATGGCTAGCAAAATAATCAGGGTTTGCCGTACCGAACCAAGAAACAGCAGCACAGCGATCGCCGCCAAGAGGGTTCCCGTCAGACCTGCAGTGATCACATTGTTCAAGGCGTTGCGGATATAAACCGACTCATCAAGGACAGGAATAATCCGCGCATCGCGGGGGACGAGATTGGCTGCCTGTAGCGCCGCTAAACGTCGCTTGATCCCATCGGCCACTTCCACTGTATTGGCTGCCGGTTGCTTGAAAATGCTGATTTTAACCGCGGGTTGGCCATTGAGTGTCACAAATACCCGTTGTTCGGCACTGCCATCGACAACTTGTGCCACATCCCGCAGATAGACCCGCTGACCATTGGTGCCTGTCAGCACCACATCCTCAATTTCACTGAGATTACGAAAGCGCCCCACTGTTCGCGTTAAAGGTTCTGCGCTTTGGCCGCGAATACGTCCGCCTGAGACATCTTGGTTGCGATCGCTCAGCGCCGTTAAAATTTGGTTTAACCCCACCCCTGTGGCCTGCAATCGATCCAGATCCACAAGAATTCGTACTTCTTCGGTCGTCCCCCCAGAGACATCCACCCCTGCCACACCAGGGACGATACTGAGTTCGCGCTCCAAATCCTCATCGGCAAAGACTCGTAACTCGCGGCCACTAAGGGTTTCTGAGGTCAGTGCAAACTCATAAACTGGCAATTGCGATGGATCAAACTTAAACAGTCGCGGCGACTCAATAATATCGGGCAAGGTACTGCGGGCACGGTTAAAGGCAGCGGTGACCTCATTGAGGGCCTGATCAACATCGCCACCGGGCTCAAAAAATAGGTCAATACTGACTTGCCCTTCACGGGTTTGGGAATAGACCTGCACCACCCCCTCCGTGCGACTCAGGGCTTCCTCAAGGGGCTTGGTCACCTCCTCAACAGCAACACTAGGTATCACCCCCGGAATATTCAGCCGTACACCAATGCGCGGGTAGGTAATCCCCGGCAGTAGATCCACTTGCAGACGCAGAAGGGTAAAGACCGCCAAAACCACGACTGTGAGGGTCAGCATCAGAGTGCCGATGTGGCGGGTTACCGCCAAGCCACTAAAACTAAAGCGTGGGGAGGTCATGGCAGGTCAATTACCCTAGTCAATTACTGTAGCCAATTACTGTAAAAGTCATCTTTTTAGACACCGCTACTTTAACATCGTTTCCCAGCGGTCGAACTGCTTCCCAAAAGCAATGGGGTCTATGCCCACACCCAGCGATCGCGCCCCCCATGTTTCGCCTGATACAAAGCTTGATCAGCACGAGGAATTGAGTCACTGAGCACCTGTTCCCCCATTCTAAACAGAGTGACACCCAAACTAATTGTCACAGATAAAAACTGCTGATCTGCGAGTTCCACGGGCTGGCTTCTCACGACTGAGCACAGTTCCTCGGCCGTTGCTCTCGCCTCCTCTTCGTAGGCAACAAAAAACAACAGGACAAATTCCTCGCCTCCCCAGCGGACCAAAATGCCCTCTTTGCGGTCTTCTAACACCTGCTTTGCCCTTGCCGCCAAGGTGCGCAGAACCACATCCCCCTGATCGTGACCATAGGTATCGTTAATGCGCTTAAAGTGATCAATGTCAAAAATCATGACCGTGAGCAGGGCTTCTCCCGTAGCGGCCTGGGATTCATAAGCCTCAACTCGACTCAACAGAAAGCGACGATTGAAAGCGCCAGTGAGGGGATCTAACCAAGCCAGAGCCAAAAGTGCTTGCTCCCGCTGCCGCATATCACTGATGTCAGAAAAGATCCACACGCGCCCTAGGCGACTATCGCCACGCACCGGGTGGGTATCAATGAGAAATGTTTTCTCACCCATCCGACACTCCCCCTGCGCACTGAAGTTGCCATTAGCAGCCAGCCCTTGAAAAATGTTGGCTAGCTCATCGCGGTTATCGCATCGCTCCCGCGCCTGTTTCATGTGCTCGGCAACGATCTGAACTGGATGGCTGCCCGCTGGCAGTTGCAGCCATTGAGCAGCGTAGGAATTGACCATTGCTGTAGAGCCATCCCCTTTGATTAAAACCAAGCCCAGCGGCACTGTGTCGAAAATATCTTGGAATTGCACTTCAAAGATGAAGCTATTTTGACTTTGACGATGATGGATCAACAGTTGGCGGTACAGAGCCGCAATGTAGCCTTTCTGTTCTGCGAGTTGCCGCAGCGGGCCTTCGACGGGATTCACCAGTAGCAACCCCTGGCAACAATCCTCTGGGTCACCGCAGGGGATGTAGACAATTCGCTCAACCTTATTTAAAAGACAGAAAAAAATAGAGGGCAGTTTGAGAAAAGGCAAAACATCAATAACAGCTCCCTGGACCAAATCTCGCCACGGCCCGATGATTTGCAGATTGGGAAATTTGGTAGTGCTGGTTGTGGTGATAATTTGTGCGCAATTGCCTTGCTGATCAATCGTTAGGGCGAGGACAAGCTCAGATTGCGACCAATTTGCAATTAGATGACAAAATGCTGTGATAGTATCGGGCGCGGGAAGAAGCTGGCGGGGTAGGTGTTCCTGCACTTTTTTTAGCATGCCCTAACCAGAATAGATTGTGCATTTATATGCTGATGTATTTTTTGAGTAAAGAACCAACGGCTGTGGGATGGGTCATGTGGGGAAGATGGCCTTGAGCGTCGATCCAATCAAGGGTACTGTGGGGCAGGGTGGCATGTAACCACAGGGCGACCCCTTGGGAAACTACGAAGTCATTGCGGTTAAAAATCAGGTGTACAGGCTGCTGTACCTTGCCGACAAAGGAGCGGGTATCGGAGTCAAAAATCATCCGGAGAGTGCGCAGGGCAATCCCTGGCTGCAATCGAAAGAGGGTCTTAGAAAAGTCAGCTAGCTGGTGCTCCTCCTTCACCCCAAACATGAGTGGGGCAAAACCCGCAGCCCATGCTTGATAGTTCGTCACCATTGCCTCATAAATGGCCTGTAGGTCGGCGAGGGTTAGGGTGCCAGGATAGTTCTCATCCTTGAGATAGCAAGGGGAGGGACCAATCCAGATGTGTCGTCGAAATAGGTCCGGTCTGGCGATCGCGGCAATGGCACCGATCATGCAACTGACCGAGTGCCCAACATAGATGCAAGATTGAACGCCAAGGTTATCCAGCAATTCAATGAGATCATCGGCATAGCCATACAAATGGCTGTGTCTTTGGACATCATAGCGGTGTTGCGTATCCTCATCGGAGCCACAGCCTGCAAGATCATAGCGGATATAGGTGAAGCCCTTAGGGAAGAAAGGGTTTAAATAGTCCCAAGCGCTTTTATCAGTACCAAAGCCATGTCCAAGCACCACAGGAACCTCACCCCAGCCATCCATCTGGACGTAGGGCTTGAGAGACTCGGGAACACAGGGAACTTGACTTGTAATTTGCATAGAAGTTTTGCACTGATAAAAGCTGGAGTTAGTTTTTTTTAGCTTTTAGTGAATGAATTGAGCTGGAAACCCCCAGAAAAATTCTACAAAAAGCATAACATCTCTAAGAGTGGCGCCAAATGATTTAGCAAAAGTTTATTACTGCCTTGCAGTGAGTAAGCGGTCTTGAACAGCTTATTGACCGGCCAACCGCTGCCGCAGGGCAGCCCCTGCGCCACGAGCTGCTGCTAGGACAGCACCGATTAACCTTCCTAAGTCAGGTTCTGCAAAATAGCGGATGGTGTTCCCCTTACACTAGCCTAGAAAAGGCAGAGATTCAGAAGAGACAAAGATGCAAGATGGGCGTGTAATTGCCGATTCAATTTCGCCAGCAGGGGTGCGCTTGGTGACGCTTCAACTGACGTATCCGCGCTTTATCCATAGTGAACTCCTCACCCATCGCGTGTTTTCTCGCAATTCCGCCAGTTCGCGAGCCGTTCCCGTGGCTAAAATGATGGAACAAGTGGAACAGAACCCAGTCATCCCCTACCATTGGGGAAAAAACCAGCGAGGGATGCAGGCACGTGAAGAAAGTGAACAAAAGGAGGCGGCAAAGGAAATCTGGCTGAAAACTCGCCTCGCAGTTCTTGAGGGGGCACGCCAGCTCCATGAGCTGGGAATTCATAAGCAAGTGGTCAACCGCATGCTTGAACCGTGGATGTGGATGCAAACGGTTGTCAGCAGTACCGAGTGGGATAACTTTCTGCGCCTGCGCAATCACCCCGATGCCCAGCCAGAAATGCAGGCCTTGGCTAAGCTGATTCAGCATTTGCTGGAGACCCATGAACCCACTCCTGTGGCTGTGGGAGATTGGCACCTACCCTACATCGATCCGACTGAGCGCCAGCAATATAGTCTCGAGGAGTGCAAGTATATGTCTGTGGCCCGTTGTGCACGGGTGTCCTACTATCTGCGGGATGGTCAACGCAGTGACCCTGCCTCTGATCTTGCCCTCTATGAGCGCTTGGCGGGAGCAGAACCGAAGCACCTCTCTCCCCTCGAGCACGTGGCGGAATGTATGGGCGATCGCCAGTCCTACGCGAATTTTGTTGGCTGGCGACAACTCCGTTACTTTGAGGAGAGAAAATCAGCAAGTCCCCGCAAATGATCCGCGATACACTGAGTACCAGAAGAGGCTTACTTGACTATTTACTTGACTATAGCGAGGCGTGAACTATGGATGCTGTGATTAGCGTAAAGCCCATTCTGCTGGCCATGACGCCTGTATTTATTCTGTTGTGTTTGTTTTTTGGCACCCGCAATGGCTTCTACGACACGGATCAGTACCACGGCAACGGTTCTGCTCATTAAATCTAACTAGGGAGGGTGACTGATCGCCATTCATGATCGAGTGCCTCAACTATGGGGTGGGTCACGCTGAGGAGGGGGTGTGCATTGGCTTAGGAATTGGCACCTATCGAATTTTGCTGGACTGCGGTGTGCCGTCTCTTGATGTCTTGCCCCTTGCTGAGATTGAACAGCATCCCTTTGATCTAGTGCTCTGTAGCCATGCCCACGCGGATCATGCCCGCAGTCTGTTGGCACTCCATCGCCGTTTCCCCCATATTCCAATCTATGCCAGTGAAGTGACAACGCAACTGTTGCCCCTAAATTGGCCAGATGAAACGGTGCCTCCCTTTTGCCGTGCCCTACCTTGGCGATCGCCCGTGGAGTTTGGCGATGGCCTAACGGCTGAACTCTTTCCTGCGGGGCATCTGCCGGGGGCAGCGGTTTTTGTCCTCACCTATCACGATCCAGACCCAGAGCAACCGCCCCTGAGCGTGGTTTATACGGGGGATTTTTTCCTGTCCCATACTCGCTTTACGGAAGGACTACCCCTTGCGGATCTACGGGGATTGCAACCGGATGTGCTCATCATTGAGGGCAGCTTGGGCACAGCGCGACACCCCCACCGCCGGCAACAGGAAAACCAATTGGCGGAGCGCATCCGCACAGCGATTGACCAGGGCTATAATCTATTGCTTCCCCTGCCTCCCCTCGGTACTGCCCAAGAAATTCTCATCCTCCTGCGCAGTCATCATCTCTTTACAGGACAGCCGATTCAGATTTGGGTGGGGCCAGCGATCGCCCGCGGTTGCGATGCCTACCTCACGGTTTTGCCCCATTTACCCACCGCCATTCAAAACTTTGCCCACCACCAGTCCCTCTTTTGGGATCAGCGGGTCAAACCCCAAGTGCAGCCCTTGAGGAATTTGGCGCAAATTCGAGGTGAAGTCCCTACCATTATTCTTGTGGAGGAGGATCAAGACCTGCGCCCCTACGTGACCCAAGGGGGACGACCTTGGCTAGTGCTCTATCCACGTTTACGCTATGGTCAACCCGTACGGGAAGGCTATCCTGAGTTTGGAGACTTACCCAATGTGGAGGTGGATACGTTTTTACTCTCCCTCCATGCTGATGGTCCTGCAACAACTCAACTGATTCACAATATCCGACCGCAGCATGTGGTGCTGATCCACGGCAATCCCAACTACCTTGCGGACTTGGCTAGCCTGAATGAATTGAGTAACCGCTACCATCTGCACACCCCCACCAGTGGCTCAACGATTCAATTTCCCATTGGCCAATTGACCCTTTCGACGCCCAGTTCATTGGTGCAACTGGCCTATGAGGGAGAGGTGAGTGAGTGGAATCATGAAGTCATGATTCACCTACCAGCTTCTATTACCACCGATCCGCGCTGGCGACGGCTGGCAGACACCGGTTTTGTTCTGGCCTCTTGGCAAGGGGAGCAATTACTGATTCGCGGCATGACTCCCAAAGAAGTACTCGGTGGTACTTCAGCCCTAATCCTGCCCGACCAGCCCAGTTGCTTTAACTGTCAGTTTTATCGCGGTCAACGCTGCTGGAACGAAGCCTCTGCCCTCTACAACTTCAAAGTGGCACCGGAGGGCTATTGTCCAGCCTTTGAGCGGGCGGAAACGCAACCGGAACCCGAAAGCTAGGGAGTTTGTAACTGTCGCTGCAGAACCACAGTGGGGCTTTCCGCGCCTGTTTTGGGGTCAATGGCGATCGCCATCAGGGCAATGGAATAGACCCTAGAAGGCACGTCAATGTGAAGGACAGTTTGCCAGTAATCCCCATAGGGATAAAAGTCAAACTCCACTAGCCAGCGGGGGCCAGCGATTAACTCCCCTGTTTCGCCATTGGTGATCCACACTTTGACGGAGCAACCCCGTTGTGTTGCAGGCAAATTCACCTTCAGGTGCAGCGGCGATACCAGTGGCTCCGGTGACAGCAGGAGCTGGGGTGGGGTCAATACATAGGTACTCTCAGGATTTGTCGATACTGGGGGTGTGGTTTCAAGGGGGGGCGCTAACTCAGCCAACTGCTGCAATCGCGACCAAAATCGCTTTTGGCGATCGATGGGCAAATCGCGAGGCGGTGATACAGTAACCGCAGACAGGGGCTGGCAAAAGCTGGGCAAATCCACAACAACGGGCGCTTTCACAGGCTTCAGTTGGGGCGGTAGGGAAAAACCGCTCACCGGCACAGGTTGGAGGGCCGTATCCCCCAAGATGGGCAACTGCGGGCCAGTGGGCGTTTTACGCTTCGGGGGGGAGGGTTGGGGCGGCGCAGAGACGGCAGGGATCTCGGGTGCCGGGAGCACCGTGACCATAAAGGCTTGGACTTGGCGAAGATCCCTGTGTTCTAGGGGTTTGTTGGGTAGGAGGCGGGCTTCCCCCACCATGACTGGATAATCCGCCAAGGGGGTGAGTGTACACTGAAACCCCCATTTTCCCTCGCGGGCGATCGCTGGCACTGAGTGCTCCTGTACCACATCGCGGGTGACGGGATTGCGCAAGCGAATCACCACTGTACCGGGAACGGCAACTGTGCCCTCCAAAACCAACGTTTCATCGGCAAAGATTGTGTAGGCACTTTGGGGCAGCTCAATCAGCGTCGTGGGCAACTGCGCAGGGGAGGGTTCTTGGGGCTGAGGGGGGTCGGCGGCTTTAACTGGCTGCTCTGGAACCGCAGGCAAGGTTTCTGGTGTGGGCAAGTCCCATGCTTCGCTTTGGGCAAGGACATCAAGGGCGATCGCAAACACCTCTGAATCCAGCACCCCCTCTCGCGCCACACGGCATCGAAACTCCCAACGCCCCGGCTGCAAATACGTAAAGGGCAGAATACCCATGAGTCCTGTGGAACTGCTGCGGTGGGTGCGGCGTTGATAGCGTTGCTTGGACACCCCCTGATCATCGTAAAGATGGGTAATTTGCACTTCCACAGAGGTTTCGGGAACAGGACAGCGCGCCATCAAGCGGTAACTGCCCTCCAAAACTTCCGCCGAGGGTGGCTCTAGGGGCAACCAAGCACGATCGCCCTCCTTTTGCAATAAAAACTCCCATCCGCCCATAGCTCACCTTCACTCCGCTACTGCTTAGGATATTGCACAGAAGATGCCGCATTATGCAATCTGGAGTCCCCAGTTAGGGGTGGGAGAACGCCACTTGCACCAGTGAAACATCATCGCTGCCAAAGGCAGCGGGCGCTGCATGCCTTTGCACCTGGGAAATCAACTGGGACAATGGGGGCACAGGGTTTTGGGTATGGGCAGCAATCAGTAATTCCCTAAAAGCTTCCAGACCCCAAACCTGATTGTCGGTTGTTTCAAACTCATAGACGCCGTCACTAAAGAGATAGAGAACTGCCGAAGGGGAGACTTCAATCGTGGCTTGGGTAAAGACCATGTCAGCAAACATACCAATGGGAATGCCCGGGGTCTTGAGGAGGGTAGCTCGCCATTGATCAGCCTCAGGGGTGAGGAGGAGTGCCGGCGGGTGTCCACCACTGGCATAGGTCAACTGCCGCGTTTGGCGATCGTACACGCCGTACCAAATCGTGAAATACTTTTCGTGCTGAGCCGTCATTTGAAAGCCATTGTTGAGGGCTTCAAGAACTTGGGCAGGTTGGAGGAAATCAAACGTGCCGCTGGTTTGCTCCCGCGTTGTGCTCCGCAACAGATTCAAAACGGAGACCGAAGGCAGAGCCGCCCCCAAGCCATGGCCTGAAACATCGAGAATGTGGAGCACTAAATAGCGATCGCCCACCCAGCAAAAGTCAAAGCAATCGCCCCCCAACTGACTGGAAGGCAAGAAGTAGTAGTTAATTTTGCAGGGAGCTTCTTGGGGAGCCGGCAGGAGCGACCGCACATAATCAGCAGCCTCGTGAAGCTCAGCCTCAAGGAGTTGTTTTTGCTTAAGCAGGTCCTGACTCAGTTGATAGAGGCGCAGACCCGCCTGAATTCGTGCTCGCAGTTCGTTAGGGTCAATGGGCTTTGACAAGAATTCATCGGCACCAGCATCCAAGCCTTGAATGCGATCCTCCAGTTCCCCTTTGGCCGTGAGTAGAATAAAAAAACTGCGGGAGAGTTCCTGATCCTGCTTGATTTGACGGCACACCTCTAGGCCGTCCAGTTCGGGCATCATCCAGTCGCAGATAATCAAGGCGGGTTTCTCGGCGGTGGCGATCGCAATCCCCTCGCGGCCATGACTGGCAACGGATACCTGATAGCCCAAATCCCTTAGGATTTTCCGCAACAGGAATCGGGTGGTGGGATCATCATCAATAACCAGAATTTGATAGGGCTGGCGATCGCCACTCATAGCCTAATTCTAAGAATCTCCCCCTAGTGTATCCCAAGGGCTTTGGCTATTTTTGTATCCGCTTGGGATCAAGGGCATCCCGCAGGCCATCGCCGACAATGTTGAAACACAGCACCGTAAGCACAATCAGTGTGGCCGGCGCCCAGACCAACCAGGGCTGTAAGACCAAGATTGAGGCATTGGTTGCCAAGGAAAGCATATTCCCCCAGGAGGGATCCGGCTGTTGGATCCCCAAGCCAATGAGACTGAGCACCGATTCCGCCACAATAAAGCTGGGAATCGAGAGCGTTGCCGCAATAATCACGTAGGTCGCTGTTTGGGGAATAATGTGCCGCACAATAATGTAGAGCGATCGCCCCCCCATGACCTGTGCCGCTTGGACAAAGGCCATTTCCCTAATGCCTAGAACCTGACCACGAATGACTCGCGCTAGCCCTGCCCAGCTCACAAAGGACGTGATCACTGTAATCAGCAGGAATCGCTCACCACTACTGAGCCCCACCGGGAGTACTGCCGCCAAGGCCACCAGCAGATAGATGGTCGGCAGCGTCATCAGCACCTCAACACCCCGCATCAAAACTGCATCGAGCCAGCCGCCAAAGTAGCCGGAAATGGCACCCACGAAAATGCCAATCGGGAAGGCGATCGCCACCCCCACAAGCCCAATACTGAGGCTAATGCGGGCACCAAAGAGCAGCCGACTCAGCTGATCGCGTCCTTGGTCATCGGTTCCCAACAGGTTTAGATAGCCCTTGCCCACCGTGCCAAACAGGTGGCGATCGCTGGGAAACCCCGCAAAGAGAGTACGCGGTTCAATTTGCGGATGGGTGAGACTCCAGCGCCTCGGTAGGGGCAGGGTAATTTCCAAGAAGCGATAGGGGCTACCCTTAACAAATAGGCGAATCGGCGACGGTTCCTGCCAGTCCACAATCAAAGGCCGTTCCCCCGTTTCCAAGTTCACAGGACCTAGGCGAGTGGGATAGACATGGGGCCCAAGCCACTGACCATTGGGGGTGCGCCAGTAAATCCGGGTGGGGGGCAGTAGGGCACCATCCACTTGAAAGGCATAGGGACTATAGGGGGCAATAAAATCTGCAGCGATCGCCAGCAGGTACAAAGTCAGCAACACCCCCAAACTGACCATCACTAAGGGGTTGCGCCGCAGCGTTTGCCAAGGGGTCATTCGTCACTTATCCGCGAGGGTACAGCCACTATACAGCCTTTTTTCTATCCTAGGGCTGCTGTAGCAGACTGAATGCCTACACGTATTCCACACTTTTTAGAAAGGCACCACTGCGCTGTAGGTAAGTTTTAGCCAAAAATCAATAGGCGATCAATAAAACTTAACAAAGCAATGATAAATTTCTCTTCTTGTTCGGTAGGACTGATTGACTCAAATTAACATTTTCTTAAAAAGAATACTTCTCCTTTGCAATAAAGTGGTAGCTTTATTAAATGTAATCATTCTTTAGTCAGATCATTCTCGCAAACACCCTTTTTCTGGTGTGGGCACCTGTTGATTAAAAAATAATTGAGTTGCTTGATTCATTTGAATATCGTTCTGATAGAGGAAGTACAGAGCGAATGAAAAAACCGAAGCCCCTAACTGGTAAAGCGCTCCTGCAGCGATTACGTGAATTGGGTTCTGCATCCCGTAAAGAAGCAGCAAAGCTCTGTGGCTACTATCGCGTCACAAAATCCGGTCAGGTGCGTGTCAACTTAGGGAAATTTTACGAAGCGGTACTCGCTGCCGGCGGACTCGAAGTACAGCCGTCGGAGCAGGAAATCAATGGTCACTCAGGACGGGGGCGATCCCCCTCCTATCGGGTAAAAGTGCACCAAAATGGCCAGATTGTGATTGGTGCTGCCTATACCAAAGCGATGAACCTAAAGCCGGGGGATACGTTTAAAATTAAGCAGGGGTATAAACATATTCATCTCTACCTCATCGATCCAGAAGAAGTGGATGACGCCCCCGCAGAGTAATCAATGGTTTGCCCTGATTATTGGCAATACTCGGCAGCACTGGGCACTCTTTAGGGGTGAGCACCTCAGCCGCACTTGGCACCTGACCCCTGAGGAAGCTGCCTTCAATCCTGCCCAAGACTACCCCAACCTCCCCTGCTGGGGGGCCAGTGTTGGTTCTGTGCCCTTGCACCAAGTCTATCCGAGGGCGATCGCCCTCACCCTCGAAGATATTCCGATTCCCCAGATGTACCCCACCCTAGGGTTGGACCGTGCCCTTGCCCTCTGGGGAGCACTTCAGGTCTATGGGGCGCCGGTGTGTGTCGTGGATGCCGGCACCGCCCTAACGCTGACCCTAGCCAACGATCGCCGTGAATTTGCTGGCGGTGTGATTCTTGCCGGTGTTGGATTAATGGCGCGAGCCCTAGCGGACTACACGGCAGCTTTACCCTATGTGACGCTGCCCACAGACCCCCCCCGCCGTTGGGGCACTACCACCACTACCGCTATTGAAAGCGGCCTCTACTATGGCACTGCCGCCATTTTGCAAGCCTATCTGGGCGCCTTTTTTCAGGAGTTTCCCCAAGGCACAGTGATTGTGACCGGGGGCGATCGCCCCTTTGTCAGTGACCTGCTGCGGACATTTTTAGATTCCGATCGCTGGTGTGAGGATGATCATCTCGTTTTTTGGGGCATCCGCGCCCTCCGCAATCCAGCCGCTAAGATAGAAATGCACCCCATCAAAAGGATTGACGAATTCCGCTAATGGAGCGACGGGATGACTTTACGGACTTGGCCTTAGGACTGGTCTCAGCCCAGAGCTTTCCGGCGATCGTTGGCATTGCTGATCACATGCTCAAATCCTCCGATGTCCTCCTAGTGGGCTATGAAAAAATTGGCGGTGGTCACTGTAGCGCGATCGTCCGCGGGCGAATTGCCGATGTGCGCCTTGCGGTGGAAGAGGGCGCTGAGCGGGCGCAGCAATTTGGTCAAGAACTTAGTACGTTAGTGATTCCCCGACCTGATCCCAACCTAGAAAAAATTCTCCCCATTGGCAGTCTTCTTGCCCAGATTGCTTCTAAAAGTCGCGGCCATCGCCTCAGTAGCCATGCCGTGGGTCTTCTGGAAACGCGGGGATTTCCGGCCATGGTGGGGGCAGCCGATGCCATGCTCAAGGCCGCCGATGTGATGCTGACGGCCTACGAAACTATTGGGGCAGGGTTATGTACAGCCATTATTCGCGGTACGGCCTCCAATACGGCGATCGCCCTCGAGGCCGGAATGGCAGAAGCGGATCGCATTGGCGAACTCCATGCAGTGATGTTGGTGCCCCGTCCGCTGGAGGATTTGGATCAATCCTTGCCCTTGGCACCTGCCCTCCAGCGGGAACTGCAACCCCTGCGTCTGCCCCTCACCCTCAAGCAAAAAGAAACCGAACCCCTTGCTCTCCAAGGGGCGGCTCAAGAGAGTGTGGCTGTGGAAGCCGCCGCCGAAAGAGTGTCCGTCGACTCCCCTGCCAATCCCTGACCGGCAATCCAGCCTGTTGTCCACGCACTTTGCAGGTTAAAGCCCCCCGTCACACCATCCATATCGAGAATTTCGCCGGCCAGGAATAGCCCCTCACAGCAGCGGCTAGCCATTGTCTTGAAGTCCACTTCCTTGAGAGCCACCCCACCGCAGGTCACAAACTCCTCCTTGAAGCTGCCTTTGCCAGCGATCGCGAATGTGCCTCGGTGTAAGACCTCCGCCAGAGCCAGCAGTTGCTTTTTACGCAAATGTGCCCAAGTTTGCTCAGGGGGAATACCAAGGGTGGTGGTCCAGTAGCTCCAGAGGCGACGGGGCAGCGGAAAGGGACAATGGTTAGCGATCGCCCGCTTCGGGGTATGGCTGCGACAGGCTGCCAACTCCCCTTGAATCTGCGGCAGCGATAGGTGGGGGAGCCAGTTGATCACTAAGAGGCCGCGATAGTTGTGAGCCGCCAAGGCACGCGCTCCCCATGCCGAGAGTTTTAGGACCACGGGGCCACTGAACCCCCAATGGGTAACGAGAATTGCGCCTGTTTGCGTCAAGGGCGGCTGCTGCGGCAGTTTGAGGGTAGCTTGCACAGTTGGGACACTGAGGCCTGAGCGCTCCTGCAAGAGGGGGTCATTAATTTGAAACGTAAACAGCGAAGGTACCGGCGGAATAATCGTGTGTCCCAATTGCGCCGCCAACCGATAGCCATGGGAACTACTGCCCGTGGTCAAAAGGACGCGATCGCCCACAAGGGGTTGAGCCTGCTGAGCAATCGTGACGTGAAACTGGTTGCCCACTTTGGCAATGTCCTTGACCGCTGCACGGGTACGAATGCGAATGCCCAAGGCTGTTGCTTCCTGCACAAGGCAGTCAATAATCGTTTGTGAGTCATCACTCACAGGAAAGATCCGCCCATCGGCCTCAGTTTTCAGCTTCACTCCCCGCGCCTCAAACCAAGCGATCGTGTCTTGGGGTTGGAAGCGACTAAAGGCACCCCGTAAGGCCTTGCCACCACGGGGATAGTGTTGCGCCAACAGCGCCGGATCAAAACAGTGGTGGGTGACATTGCAGCGACCACCACCAGAGATGTGGACTTTGCTGAGCACCGCTGCCCCAGCTTCTAAAATAGTGACGCGATCGCGAGGATTAGCCGTGGCACAGGAGATCGCCCCAAAAAATCCAGCGGCACCCCCGCCAATGACCAAAATCTGCCGAGTCACGATCAAGATTCCAAGGGAAAAGGATAGGTCTTTTCATTGTTGCCGTTTTTGCCATTGCGATCGCGCACCAAATGAAGCTGTTGATGCAGCCGACCCACAGCAATCCCCTCTGCAGCCATGAGGTTGAGGAGACGACGGCGAAACTCCCGCCCCACAGCCCATTGCTGTCCCGGTTGTGTCTTAATCCAAATGCGCACGAGTAAGCCACTGGCAGTAATCTGATCAATTCCTAAGATCTCTGGCCGCTCCAGCATCTTGAGCTGCCACTCAGGTTCTGCGTAGAAGTGGGTACTGACGTCATTCAGCAGCGACAACAGGCGATCGGGATTGGTTTCAATATCCACCCACAGCTCTAGGTTGACACGTGACCAAGTACGGGTGAGGTTGGCCACCTTTGTAATCGTACTATTGGGAATAGTGATGAGATGCCCCTCCGCATTGCGTAGCTGCGTAATCCGTAAGTTGAGATTTTCTACCATTCCTGAATAGGGTTCAATTTCCACCACATCGCCAATGCCGTATTGGTCCTCCCAGACAATTAACAGGCCATTGATCACATCCTTAACCAAATTTTGGGAACCAAGGGAAATAGCCAAGGCGAGAAACCCCCCCACAGCCAGAATGGATGAGACAGGCATGCCCAGCGAACTTAGAATCACAACCAGCCGCGTTAAATAAATAACTGCAGTCTTCAAACTCCGCATCACTTCAATGGTGGTGCTAATCCGCAATGTTTGGCGCTGGGTATCGGCAAACTTGAGGAGATTATTTTGCTCCCAGAAGACACGAATGCGATCAAAGGCCAAATCGGCAAATTGATTCAGCAGCCCAGTGCCAAACCAGACCACCATCCAGAGAATCGGCAGGCCATAGACTTGAGAACTCAGCCCGCGAGTCATGGGGAAGAGCCGCAGAATTGCTGCTAGGCCGAGCAGCCAGAGAGCCACTTGTACCCACAACAGCAGATAGCGAACAAGACTAATGAGTTTAATGCGCTGCTTGAGAAAAAAGTGATGTCGCAGGTGGGGTAGAAGCGGCAAAACCCATTCGGGTTCGGCGGTTTGAGGGGTCGCTGTGTCCAGTTGCCCTTGCAGATGCTTGCGTTGGCGGATTAAGAATCGCTGTACAATTAAAATGACAAAACTGCCTGCTCCCACCTTGAAAAAAATCAAGACAGCCTGCTGGATTTGCCTGATTAGGGCAGCGTGGGTGCGTTCTTGAATCGCTTGGTTCATCTGCTCCTGCAAAATGTCTCGCCACTGCTGGGCAAGGGTTTCGGGAGGTAGTTGATGGTAGTTGCTGTCGGCCTCTGTTACCGTCAGGAGGCGAGTGGTGCGTTCCGCTTGGCCAATGCGAGCACTAATTACCAAAGCATTATGGAGGCGGGCAACACCAATATCTACTCTCGCGGGCGATCGCCGATCGTTCTCAAGGGCACTATGAAGTACCCGTCGCAGATTAGACTGGATGAGCTCGGCCCGGAGTTCAACGGGCATGACATCACCGAGTTTGCTGCGATCGCGAATTGTCGGTGCAGCAATTGTAAAGAGTGTATTGCCATCAAAACGCACATCGGTAATTTCTAGTTCACCCATGCGAGTGACGCCAGGGGGCAGCGGAGTGGCAGGGGTTTGATTGATTGCCGGTAGGGGGAGTTGAGCCAGGCTCGGCCAAGGAGAGAGAATGGCTAAAAAGAAGGTCAGAAAGGCGATCGCTCCCCAGCGCCAGAATTGTTTATGCCAGTTGATCATCTACTGCCAATAGTTTGCTTGAAGGCAAACAGTGCTACAAGTATCCTCTCACCTTTTGAGGGCTTGACCCGGTTCAAGGTTCCCTAGGGGCGATCGCCAAGGCTGCGGGGAGTGCAGTCGCTAACCACATCGCGGATTAAGGAAAGACGCGAGGAAATGTACCGTTCCAGATGATAGCGCTGGTGGTGCTCCAGGGGGTAAACATCACTAAACTGCGTCACTAGCCACCCCTGTAGGGAGTGATCGTCCATACTCAACAATCGTCCCACCTGTGCTTGCTCAACAAAGTGCCAGAACTGACGAAGGAGAGAGGGGGTCATACTTGCCCTCCTTTTAAGGTTTTCTTTAGATTTTGCCTATCTACTACCATACGTCGAGCCTGGGATGTTGGGGAGGAATCTGCGGAAGCTGCAACTAAAGTTAGGGAATCCACATGAAGTTCTGTAAACTTGTGTTGCGATTTCTCACTCCTCACTGTAACCCGTGATTCCTTGGGGATGCCCCGCTAACGGTAGGACGGTGAACCGCTAAAATAGTAAGGCTTTGCTTTACCAACATACTCAGAAATCATTGGGGTCTATGCGCACGCACTACTGTGGCGATGTTCGGCTAAGGGATGTCGGAACAACGGTCACCCTCTACGGTTGGGTTGATCGGCGCCGAGATCATGGCGGCGTTATCTTTATTGATTTGCGCGATCGCTCCGGCATTGTCCAAATTGTCAGTGATCCCCAGCGCACTCCCGACTCCTATCCCCAAGCCGATCGCCTGCGCAGTGAGTATGTGGTGAAAATTGTTGGCCGTGTTAGCAAGCGCCCTGCGGATTCGGTGAACCCGAAATTGGCCACGGGGGACATCGAGATCTACGCCGATTACATTGAGGTGCTCAATACGGTGCGCCAACAGCTCCCCTTTGCCATCTCCAGCACTGAGAATGAACAGGTGCGCGAAGAGGTGCGGCTGCGCTATCGCTATCTTGATCTACGGCGGGAACGGATGGCACGGAATTTGCAGTTACGCCATCGGGTTATCCAAGCTATGCGGCGCTTCCTAGAGGACGAGGCGGGCTTTATTGAGGTGGAAACCCCCATCCTCACCCGCTCGACCCCGGAGGGTGCTCGGGATTATTTAGTGCCTAGTCGCGTGAATCCTGGGGAATGGTTTGCCCTCCCTCAATCGCCGCAGTTGTTCAAGCAGTTGTTGATGGTGGCGGGATGCGATCGCTATTACCAGATTGCCCGCTGCTTTCGCGATGAGGATTTACGGGCCGATCGCCAACCCGAATTTACCCAACTCGACATGGAAATGAGCTTCATGGATCAAGAGGAAATCCTGGAGCTCAACGAAGCGCTGATTTGCCACATTTTCAAAACTGTAAAGGGCATTGACCTACCGCGCCCCTTTCCCCGCCTAAGCTACCAAGAGGCCATGGATCGCTATGGCACCGATAAACCCGATACCCGCTACGGCCTCGAACTGGTGGATGTCTCCGATATTCTCAAGGACTCCGGTTTCAAAGTCTTTAGTGGGGCGATCGCCCAAGGGGGTGTCGTGAAAATTTTGCCGATTCCCAATGGCAACGATCGCATCTCCAACGTCCGCATTAAACCCGGCGGCGATCTCTTCCAAGAGGCCGCCACTGCAGGTGCCAAGGGACTGGCCTATATCCGCGTTCGTAACAATGGCGAAATTGATACCATTGGTGCTATCAAGGATAACCTCTCTCCAGAGCAAAAGGCTACGCTCCTAGAGCGCACGGGTGCCGAGCCGGGGCATCTTCTCCTTTTTGGGGCAGGGGACGCTGCCACGGTGAATAAGACCCTGGATCGGCTGCGGCAGACCATTGCCCGCGAGTTTGATCTCATTGATCCAATGGCAACCCACCTTCTGTGGGTGGTGGATTTCCCGATGTTCGAGTGGAATGCCGAGGAAAAACGTCTTGAGGCCTTGCACCATCCCTTTACCGCGCCCCACCCTGACGACCTTGCGGATCTAAAAACCGCCCGTGCCCAAGCTTACGATCTCATCCTCAACGGCCATGAAGTCGGTGGTGGCAGCTTGCGCATCTATCAACCGGAATTGCAGCGGCAGGTGTTTGAAATCATCGGCATTGATGAAGCCACTGCCCAAGAAAAATTTGGCTTCCTTTTAGAGGCCTTTGAATTTGGAACTCCGCCCCACGGGGGCATTGCCTATGGCTTGGATCGTTTGGTCATGCTCCTTGCTGGCGAAGATTCCATTCGCGACACCATTGCTTTCCCCAAAACCCAACAGGCCCGTTGTCTGCTCACCGGCGCCCCCAGCAGTGTTGAACCGCAGCAACTCAAGGAACTCCATGTGACGCCCGCCAAGCTAGCAAAAACCACCACTCAAACCAAAGCCTAGGCACATAGATTTATTGGCGATTTATTGGCCGATTCCACACCCCCTCTGGCAGCCACTCACCATTGAAATCCCGCACGCGCTCAGTACTCATGATGTAAGCCCATGCTGTACCCAAGGGTTGATGAGTCAAGTCATACACTGGCACCTCTTGGCGACAGTAGACATTCACCTCAGGAGACAAATTGGGACTGTAACCTTCAAAGGCATCCAGCTGCGTCAAGAGGCTGGCAGGTGGATCATCAAAGAGCAGTAACTCCCCCTGCACCCAACCTTCCTCAGCCGTTAGACCGGGGTACCCCATCGGCAGGTGATAAAGGCGGCCTCTCACCAATGCCGTTTGATGGCCACTTAGCCAAGGCCGACAGAAGAGGTCATGGGGTGGATAGCCGGGTTTGAGGGTGCCATAGACGAAAAGGCGTAGTACCGTCATGTTGCAAAGGAATAGCATCAATTTGCTGACAGAACTTACTTTACTGAGTTTGATAGCGGTTTGCCCTGCTCCGGACTGCCCTCGACAATCCACTGCCCAGCGAGCCAAAATGAAAAATTCGAGCATGGGGGTTAGGGCTCCCGCGCCAGTTTTGCCCCATTTTTGCAGAAGTGACTCCCCAAAAAAGCAACCAATTTATCCATTGCTTCTGCGTGCTAGCGTTAAACCATAGTGGGAGGTCGCCCTTTGCCAAGTGGTGTGAGCCACAATCAGTGCCCCAGCAGTGCGTACTGCAGTTAAAGCCAAGGATAAATTGACTAACCAGAAAGAATGTTACCAAAACAGCATTGAGGGCTATTTGCTTAGCTTGTGGTATGGGGGGGAGGTTTTGCCATGGGGGTGCTGGGAATGGCACCAATGGGGTCTGCCATCGGAAATCGGGCAGCCAGTGTTCCTAGCCAAAAGGAGAGGATTGAATGCACCGTTGCCAGATATTCCTGAAAAAAGTCAGCTATTTAGAACAGCAAGAATCTCGTGGCTAATGGCGCGCAGTTGGTTTTGCAGATCTTCAGTGGGCAGATTGTTGCCACTAAAAACCCCCTGACCAATACTGCTGAAGCGCCACTGCTTACTCATATAGCTAAACCCCACAATCTCTAGGCCAATGGCCCGCCGTTGGGGAGAGTCTGGCTCACCATAGAGGCGGATTTGCAGGAGCAAACTGCGGGCTTGCCAGCGGCGACTCCAACCGGGCAGGTGAAAGCCAATGTCAATTGAATCGGGATCCACCAAGTTGCGGGTGTGGGGGTCATCGGCCCAAGGGTGCAGGTCTGCCTGCAGATCCGGATTGCACTGCTTGAAGAGATGGACGATCGCCCCCAATTTGCTAGCCATTTGCACCGTCACTGCCTGCTCTGCTGCATTCACCGTGGTTGTCTCCGCAACACCGCTGTTCTCAAAGTTAGCGAGGGGAAACGGCTTGATCAACTCTAGGGGTTGGCAGCAGTGTCAAAGAACGATCAAAGCGGGGTTGCCCCACAGAGTAAGTCAGGGCATAGCTTTGTACCAAAAGCCAAAACCACAACTGCGGCGCCAGGGGCTCCAGCCAGGGCTGACAACGGCGGATCAAGGGGGGCAGCCAGAACCCAAAGAGGGCATGGTACAGGGCATCCAAGCTAAAACTGAGGTAGCTTTGCAGCCAGCGCAGCAGATCCCAAAGCCCCACCATTTCGTAGATCCACCAGAGGAGACCGGGATTTTGCCAGGCAGCTCGCAGCGCCATGCGGTTAAAGGGTAGCCAACCGGCACGGTCTTTGATAAAGCGATCGGCCAATTCCGGAGATTCCTGCCCAAGAATGCCAAAAAAGGTGTTGAGCATGGCATTGACCCGCTCGGGGGGCAGGGGGCGATCGCTGGGCACCATCATTCCCCGTGAAAAGAGCCACGTCACCGCGGTATTGCTCTGATAGGCGCGAATTTGGTTGAGGAAGGGCTGTTGCACAAGGTCATGACGCAGGGCAGTATCCAGCAGATCCGTCAAGCGTGGCAGGTTGCGCACCAGCGAGCCAAAACCGGTGAATACTAAAGGAGATTGCAGTGAGGCGGCATCGCCAATGGCCAAGACGCGATCAAATGCCACGGCGCGATCGCTCCGGTGGTGGCTAAAGTAGCCGGGGATGTAACCAAATGTCGGCTTTACCCAAGTCAGTTGATCTAAATCGCAGCGGCGGTACTCTGGCAAGATTGTAAAGAAGTCTTCGTAGAGTTCTAGGAGAGAGCCGGGAAACTCGCGGTGGATGTGGTGGTAGTGAAACAGGTAAATGGTGCGCTCTTCGCCTGACCCCGGAAACAGCTCCCAAATGAGTTGCCGTCCTCGCGAAATATCGCCGTGGCTAAAGAGCACATCGCCATAATCCCCGTCCCACACTTCCGGAGCAATACCCTTAACAATCGCCCCCACCGTTGGACAAACACTATCATAGGCACGACCGCCGTTCAGTTGCCGGGCAATTGGCGAGGCAGTACCCATGGCATCAATGAGGACGCGAGCGATCGCCTGTCGCTGTTCTTGGGTTTGGCGGTGCTGGGTTTGCAAAACCACACCATTGGGATGAATTGTGGCTGTTTTAAATTCTGTCCAATCCCAAATCTCACCGCCCGCTTGGCGCAGTTTCTCACCGCACAGATGCAGGAATTTGGCCGAGTCGAGGGCAATGTTAAGAACGGTTGGGGTGTGCAGTACCGGTGCCCGACAATGGATAGGGCTGGTGGCATCAAAGAACTTGTTAAAGCCATCACGGTACTCGCGGGCAATCAGGCTTTCAAACTCCGCGGCGGTAAATAGCCCCAGATCAATCAGGCTCTGAAATTCCAGGCGGGAGATATTCCACTCCCGATTCATGCGGCCAAAGGGCAACCGCTCCATCAGCAGAACCCGATAGCCCAACCGCGCCATCACCGCCGCATGGACAACCCCCAAAGCACCACCCACATAAACCAGGTCATAGGTAGGGGGATCACAGGGGGTTGTTACCCTGTGCACAACAGGGACAGGGGGGGTAGGCTGTTGGAGACCTTGGCGCCAGCGTTGCTCCCACCAATAGACGCGCTCTAGATCCGCCTCACCTTGGGGCATACGTTGAAAGTATTTCACCGTCAGGGGATAGCGATCGGCCAAGGCCTCAAAAATGCTCTGACCAGCCGGCCAAGGGGGCAGCTCCTCGGCCTGGAGGGGGAAGGCCAAACGCAGCTCCCGCTGAAGGTGTTGGAGACAGGCGCGCTCTTGGGGGAAAGGCCGCTCTCCCCAGCGCATCACCTTGAGGTATGTAGTTCGCTGTAAGCTCCACAGGAAAATGGCGAGTTCCGTTGCGGTTTCGGGAACCTGCCAACATCCCCCAGTGGGTTTTGGCGCAATGGTGCCCATGGAGGGCGCAAAAGTGTGGTGCAGCCAGTGAATGACCGCTGCGGTATGGGGAGTGGGTACCTCAAGGTATAACAGTTGTTGCATTTTGCTTGATGAAGTCCACTAAGAAGCTTGACAACGGCACAATTTGGCGTAAACTTCACTGTACTAAACAGTTTAAGAGTTAAGAGAGTTTACGATTTCTCAGAATTGCCCTGTTGCCCTATGCATTATCCCATTCCTCGCACGCTCGAAGAAATGACAGCCCTCAGCCAGCAACCCGTCAATGGTGATCTAGTGGCATCAGCGATCGCCGGCGTGATTACGATTTGCCGTGCCCAGGGCCACAGTCTGGCGCAGGTTCAGGAATGGGTACTTGCAGAGGATGATCTACTGGATCAAAAAACGCGCCAATGGCTTAGTGAAGCAGTGGCAGTGGCTTGGTCAACCGTCGATGTGGCCGCAGTGACGACTGGCCGTGAGGGCGATCGCTAGGGCATCAGCGGCATCATCGGGCTGGGGCAGGGTGCTGAGATGGAGTTCCCGTTGCACCGCCTGCTGCACCTCTATTTTGCTGGCATTGCCATAGCCGGTGAGGGCTTGCTTCACTTGGGGGGGCGTGAGTTCTAGCAGTGGACAGTGCAATTGGCTCAGGACCAAAAGAATCACCCCCCGTGCTTGGGCAACCCCAATGGTATGGCTCATTTTGTAGAAAAAGAGCCGCTCCAAAGCCACTACATCTGGCTGGAGGGTGGGAATTAGCGTGTGCAGATCGTTATAGAGACTTTGGAGGCGATCGCCCGTAGGCAGATCGGCGGGGGTAGTAATTACACCAAAATCCCACACTTGGCAGGTGTCCCTGTGCACCTCAATACACCCATAGCCAAGGGTAGCTAGGCCGGGGTCGAGGCCCAGAATGCGCACTGGTGCTAACTAGCGATGGTGGTCAGGAGATCCAAAAAGGGCTTGGCCAGCCAGTTCAACCCCACCTTCAGTTGATGTTCGAGGGTGGGCATGCGGTAGAGGTAGGCCAGTCGCCGCGCCAAATAGGCGAGGGGGCCATCAAGGGTCAGTCCTAGGCCGGCCAATGCAGCGCGATCGCGGCCGAGGGTGAGCATTTCGCCAAGGTGGGAGTAACGACAGGGAAGTAGCGGGCGATCGCTGAGACTGGCCCAAAGGTTCCAAGCAGCATAGTCCGCCTGCTGAAAAGCCGCCTGTGCTGTATGGGGAATGGGTTGTCCCTGTTCATCCACCGCATCCGCCGCATCCCCAAGGGCAAAAATATCGGGGTGATCAACCACTTGCAGTGTGGGCGCCACCTGGAGCCGACCGGTGGCAGTTTTGGGCAAATCAAGAGCCGCAATCACCGGCGAAACGGCTGTGCCAACGGTCCAAAGAACAATGTCCACGGGCAATTCGTCCACCCGGTCTTTGTATTGCAGCGAAATGCGATCGCTAGTTACAGCAACTGGCGTGGTCTCTAGATCAATCCAAACGCCACGATCTTCGAGGGCACGGCGGGCCGCCTTGCGATTAAATTCAGGGGAGGACTTCAGGATCTCTGTGTTGCGATCCACCAGCCGAATGCGACCTCGGCTTCCCAGTCGCTCCGCCAGTTTACAGGCCAATTCCACCCCGCTCGGACCAGCACCAACAACGACAACGCGGATGCGATCGCGATCAGAGTGCTCGCACCGTTGCAGCGCTTCTTCAAGGCGGTAGGCGTCACTGAGGGTACGGAACGTCAAGGCGTACTCCGCCCCACCAGGGATAGGGCTTTTCGGGGTTTCACCCCCTAGGGCGAGAACGAGTTTTTCATAGGTGAAGGGGTCGCCCTTGCTGAGGTGAACGGTTTTTTCCTGGAGATCAATAGTGGTCACCGTTCCCTGATGAAAGACCACTGGCGTATCCCGCAGCAGCTCCACAAAGGGAGGGGCAATTTCCCAGGCCTCTAGCTCCCCCGTAATCAGTTCGTAAAGCAGGGGCGTAAATACAAAGCGATCGCTGTGATCCACAAGGGTGATCCCTAGGGGGGAAGACCACGGGAATTGCGCCAAGCGGAGGGCTGTATAAAGCCCACCGAACCCACCACCTAGAATGCAAATTTCGCTTCTCACCGCTGATTCCCTGATCATGCTGTCCCCCTCAGTATAACTTGCGCCTTTGTGAGGTCAGCAATTTGGGGCACGGCTAGGGGCTCGTTGAGGGCTGGTTCTGGCAGCAAGGGGCGATTGCGCCGCAGCCAAATGGCCTGCAAACCCGCTCCTTGAGCACCGCGGACATCCTCCTCCCAACTGTCGCCAATGTGCCAGACTTGGGAGGCCCCATAGGAAGCCACTGCCCGCTCAAAGATCAACCGATCCGGTTTCGCTGCCCCCACCTCACTGGAAATCCACACCGCCTGGAAAAAACGGGCTAACCCCAAGGCCTCAAGAACCCCATAGAGACGGCTATCAAAATTGGACACCACCATCAGGGGAATATCCTGCGCTTGCCAATTCTCCAAAGCAGGCAAGACATCCTCATAAAGGCACCAGGGTTCAGCGGTAGCGTAGTAGGCAAAGACAGGGGCAAAAAACGTCTCAAAATCAACAAATTGATCCAAGACCCCCGCGCGGCGAAATGTCTCTGCCGCAACCCCTTGCCACCACCGCAATTCTGCCTCTGCCCGTTGTGAAGCCTCAAGCTCAGGGAAGGCGCAGGGGGGAGCCGCCTTAAAGGCCTTAAAGAAGGCCACATCCAAGGCTGCTGGATCAACCTGAACCCCGACTTCAGCCGCAAAGCGACCATAGACTGTGCCCACAGATTCCTGTAAGCCAAAGAGGGTGCCGACGGCATCTAGGGTAATGAGCTGGGGCGGATCAAGCGGGTGCATCGGAACTGGCATCCACAGCGGGTGGCGCGGAGGTCTGCTGAGCACGGCGCTTGCGTTCCTGCTCCACAAGTTCCCTCATCAAACTGCGAGCCTGATTGATTTTGTCGAGGTTACTGCGGTAGAGTTCGAGATCGCGCTTGACTTTCTCAATGGGCAGTTGGATCACAGGAGCCAGTTGATCCAGTATTTCGTTGAGGTTGACTGTCAGTTCTCCTGCCAGCTCTTGCAGGAAGGCATAGAGTCCCACGGCATGAAGGCGGCTATATTTGCCCGCGTGGTTGAGGCTGTTGAGGGGGGCACTGGGTTGGCCACTGTTGAGTTCACCAAGGATTTGACTCAAGGGGCGGCCTTGGTACTGTTGCCAACTGGCGGCATCCTCCTTCAGCTGTTGCGGGTTCATTTCCTCAGCAACACAGAGGGCATGAAAAATACGGTCGCGATCGCCCTCGGGCTGATAACCCTCCATAAACTGGTCAAAGGCAGTAACAACCCCAAGAGCAAAGAGGGGAGAGTAGCGAAAATCTACATTGACGCGCAACAGATGGATTTCGACAAGCAGTTCTTCAATGAAGCGACGGTAGATCGAGTGAATCGGTCGCGTGTAAGCCGCATAAAAGGCGCGTTTGGTATCAGAGACAGTTCGAGGATTTTGCACAAGCTCTGCCGATATTCGTTAAAAAATGTCATGATTCTTTACTATTATCGCCCATTGCGCTTTCCCAATCAATGATGCATTCGGAGCTTGCCCTAGCTATTGCCCAATTTAATAGCGGCGAATTCTATGCCTGCCATGACACCCTCGAAGCTCTCTGGCTAGAGGCCAGTGAACCTGAGGGCACGTTTTACCAAGGCCTGCTGCAAATTGCTGTCGCCTGCTATCACCTGAGTCGGGGCAACCAGCGGGGGGCAATTTTACTCTTGGCGGAAGGACGGCGTCGCCTTGAACAGTGTGATCCTGACTACCAGGGTTTAGACTTAGCAGCCTTCCTAGCAGGAGTGGCCGAGTTACAAGCGCAGCTTCACCTCGCAAAAACTCCCCTTGACTCAGCGCCCAAAATTCAGTTGCATCTTCCTGTTGCTGAATCCCTAGATCAAGCCTAGATGTCAAGACCCGGGACATGATCTACCTTTGAAACAACTACTCTGGTCGCTCCATTGGCCACGTTCAGAGTTTCTCGATGGGTGTCATGTGGCCCCAAGTGCGTTGGGGAATTCGGTGACTGTGCGTCCAAAGGTAGCCTGTGAGCGTCTCTTGCAGATCAGCGGCGGAGACAAACGCTCAACGCGCAGAATCTCGGCAATGCGACCGTTGAGGCGCTCGACCATGATTGGTTTGCGGGTGGCGAGGTTGGATAAGCCGATGCTGGATTCTCTTCTTCCCACAGAGATAATCGAACGGATGGCGTCCGGTGGGTTGGCGATCGCCCGTGGTAAGATAAACAACTTGCCAGGTCTTGACAGCAGCCCTCCAGAACAACAATAACAACCCCAGTGCGAAGCGCAAAGCAGCCGTCGTCAAGCTGAGGCTGTATCGCCCGATATCCCACATAAGCTTCCGAATGGTCGACACCCTACACATCTCCATTGGCGCGAAAACCAGACACACAGCGCTACGCTCAGGACACCTGCACCGCCTATCGCAGCCGCGATGACTGTTCCTACAGGATGATAAGTGCAGCAACGATCTCAGGACTGGATGTCATAGGGGGCACACACTAAGGGAGCTTGAGTCATGAGCTTGAGTCATTTAGGGCAGCCTCATAGACCTGTAGATATTTTGCAGCAACGATTTCACTAGCAAAGCAGTCGACCGCACGAGCCCGTGCGTTTTTTCGAAGCTGTAGATGGCGCTGTGAATCCGAAAGCACCCACTGAATGCCTCGTGCTAGATCCTCTGGATCAAACGGCTGAGCCAGATAGCCCGTCTCTTTGTGCAAGACGATATCGCGCAAACCAGAGGTGTTGAAGGCAACAACAGGCGTGCCACAGGCGTGGGCTTCGGATGCAGTCTGGCCAAATACCTCTAGCCGTGATGGAACTATCATTACATCAGCCGCGCTATACAAAATGCGTAAGCTTAAATCGTCAGCTAAATGCCCGACATAGTTCATCGAAAAGCCAACATCAGGAGGTTTCCTAGGGCAGAGTTCGCCAAAGATTACCAATTGCAGCTCCAGGAGTTCCCCGCGTAAATGCTGAATTGCCTTAAGCAGAAGATCGAATCCCTTCCTTGGGTCCCGCCCTCCCCCCATTGCACCAAATAGAAGCAAGGGCGTACCCTTAGGCAAACCAAACAGTTCTCGCGCCAAGTTTGTCTCGAGCGGCCGCCACCGTTCGGTATCAATAGGATTTGGGATCACGCTCAATGGCCACTCGTGCATCAACGCACTTTCTTGCACGCACTGCGCCAGCCAACGACAGGGGGCAACGATGTGGATGGGATGCTTCCAACACTTGCGCTTACGCGTCCAGGTCCAGCGGTTGAGATCAAATCCTCTCTCATAGCTAGGCCGGTTGTTATGCCTGTAGCCCTCACGCCAACGATGATCTTCAGTGTAATGTTCAGCTCCGCAAAAGGCCCACATGTCATGTAACGTCCACACCACGGGTTTACGCAGCCGGCCAATATCTGCAATAGACAGCATTTCCCCCTGTACCCAATGCAGGTGCAAAATGTCGGCGTCAGAGCTATTCAGTGCACGGACCCTGCCGGATGGAAGGAACGCCGGGGAATGAAGAATCGGGTTGCCGGTTTTAAGTACTGACTTGACCAGTCCCCTGCCAAGCGCGCGGCGCAGTATGGCCAATCCTTTACCGAAGTTTGTCGTTGGCCCCTCCACCGTCCAGTCGCCAGAGGCGGCAACATCAACCCACAGCCAGGAATCGACGCCCACCCGCCTTAAAGCGTGATGAATCCGATAGGCCGCACGAGCGGCGCCGCCAATGATATCGAAGTAGTTGAGATGAATGACTTTCATGTGATACCTATGGACTCAAACAGTGGTGAGCACGTACCTAAGTAGACGGGCCAGTCCACCAGGCAGGTGTTGGGTAAATCGCCAAAGCATCAACGACTGCTGTTCAACCTTGCGGGCTGCCACAAGGTCCAATCGGTCACAGCGAACGAATGCACGACCATAGGCTACCTTCTCGGCTGGTTGCAAGCCTAAAGCTCGTAGAACTTGATTCCAAGAATAGCGAAAGTGAAAAGTTTGCGGCAGGTGGCAACCTATGACTGGGAAGAAACAGTTAGCAATTAAGTAACGCCCACCAATGCGAAGGTGTTGTGCTGTCTCATACACCAGTTGCAGTGGATCCGGCACATGTTCAAAAACATCAATTGCCAAGAGAATATCATACTCTCCGAGCATTTCCGTTTGGTAGCGGACATTCGCAGTTTTTTCCGCGCGGGCGATCGCCAAT